>NZ_MIIV01000010.1:0-14079 GCF_001743015.1 Shigella sp. FC1567 | reverse complement strand
GGTGCAGGTGCAGGTGCAGGTGCAGGTGCAGGTGCAGGTGCAGGTGCAGGTGCAGGTGCAGGTGCAGGTTTAGCTTCCGTTGTCCCTGCTGCCGGTTGTGCCAGCAGGTTACGCACGCGAGTCTGCATCAGTTTTTCCAGCATCGCCTGGCTTTGCAGGGTTTCCGGAAGATCCATCGAGATATTTTGCTGGCTTAACTGGTCCACCTCGTCGAGGAACGCTTTGGTGGTGGCATCATCAGTATCGTAGTAAGCACGTACCCAGGTGGAGACGTTCTCCAGCGCCTGGCGATAAGTCTCTTCCTGGTGACGCGGTACAGCTTGTGCTGCGACCAGCAGGCGAGAGCGAATATTTTCGCGCAGATAGATATCCTGATTTGGCGCTAACAGCGGTACGGCGGTGTCATCACGACGGCGAATCGTAATGAAGTTGTCCATAAAGTTCTGCCAGCTTTTTTGCAGATTGATACGCCATTCGCTGATGGAACTGGAAAGCTCTTCACCATCGGAATCCATCGGCGAACCATCGCTGTCATTATCGGCCAGACGCAGGTTATCTACCTGATTTGAAAGCTGATTAAGCTTAAGGATGATGCCGTCATAATCCACCTGCGAAACTGCAGAAAGGCTGGCGATATCATCGGTAATTGCCCGACGAACGGTAATCAGACTCGGGTCATTCATATCCGCCAGGCTGGCATCTGCACTTTTCAGCAACGCTGCAGCGGTCGTGACGTCCTGATCGCTCCACAGCTTCCGTCCGGCGAGTTTCACCAGAAAATCGGCCTGAGCCAGCAGCCAGGTTTTAGCATCGCTGCCGGAAATGGTGGCGACCTTTTGTTGGACTTCATCCAACTGTTTTGCCAGCGTTTCTTGCTGACGATTCGCCTGCTTAAGCTGTGCAGCTTGTTGCTTAATAATGCCTTCCAGCTCGGCTTTTTGGCTCTCCTGGGCTTTTTGCAATGCCGTCAGTTGGTTAGCCAGGGCATCGCTGGTGGCGGTCTGATTGACGGCCTGTTGTTTACCCCAGCCATACAAACCGACGCCCGCCGCCAGAGCAATAGCGATAGCCACCGCGCTGAGAATCAATGCGGTATTGTTCTTACTCTTTTTTTCTGTTGCGACAGGTTGTGACGTGGTGTCCACGGCCTCCCTGGTCTCTTCAACCACGGCGGAGGTTTTTTCTTGTTCCGTCATTATGGCTTCCTGTTATGAGAGTTATTGTAATGCCCGTAAAAGCGCATCGTTGTCAGCGTTATCGGCGACCTTAATGTCTTGCCAGCCCAGTTCCCGGGCGAGTTTCGCCAAACGCTCACTGACGACCAATAGTCGACAGCGTAGTAACCAGTGCTCACGATACCATTGTGGGATCAGCGACCAGAGTTGCTGCAACATTTCACCGCTGGTAACAACGACCATCGTCACCTCGCGGGATTGCCAGCGCATCGCTTCTTCTGCACCATCGTAATGGATTGCGCATCGTTGATAACATTCACAAAAAGTGACCTCAGCACCGCGCGCTGTCAGGGTATCCCCAATTAGCTCACGACCGCCATTGCCACGTAATATCAGCGCACGTTTGCCCGCAATATTTTGTAATTCAGGTAATTGTAGCAAGACTTCGCTGATTTCCCGATCCTGCGGGTAGAGAATCTTCTGTCCGCTTACGGTATGTAGCGCCAGTGCGGTGGTGCGTCCAATGGCGAAATAATCAGGTAGTCGGGGCCATTTACGATCTTGCTGATGCAGCTGTGATTGGGCAAAAGCAACCGCGTGTTGCGAGAGGGCAAACAACAGATCGCTCTCCCCCAGCGCCGCCAGTTGATCAGCAAGTTGCGGTAATTGTCGACCCGGAGAAAACTCAATCAGCGGAAAATGCCAGGCCACCTGCCCCAGTGTGCGCAGACGGCTCACTAACTCTTCTCCAGCGGGAGACGGGCGGGTGACCAGGATACTCATGCCGGGGCGTCTCCGTTATAGACTTCAGCGAGGATCTCGCGCGCGCCGTTATTCAGTAGCTCTTCTGCCAGCGAAATCCCCATTTGTTCGGCATCTTGCGGCGCACCGCGGCGTTCACCGCGAATAATCTGCGAACCGTCCGGCGCGCCGACCAGCGCACGCAGCCAGATTTCACCATCAATAAGCTCGGCGTAGCTACCAATTGGCACCTGACATCCGCCTTCGAGACGGGTATTCATGGCGCGTTCTGCGGTAACGCGCAGTGCAGTTTCGTGGTGATTCAGCGCGGCAAGCAGCTCGCGAGTGCGTGCATCATCAAGGCGGCATTCAATACCGACCGCACCTTGTCCTACCGCTGGAAGAGAAATCTCGGGTGGTAACGCGGCGCGAATGCGGGACTCCAGACCTAAACGTTTTAGTCCGGCTACGGCAAGAATGATGGCATCGTATTCGCCGTTATCTAGTTTGCTCAGGCGAGTGCCGACGTTGCCGCGCAGGGAGCGGATAATCAGATCCGGGCGGCGTTCAGCCAGTTGGCACTGGCGACGTAAACTGGACGTCCCGACGATACTGCCTGCTGGTAACGCATCCAGACTGTCATAGTTATTGGACACAAAGGCATCGCGAGGATCTTCACGCTCACAAATAGTGACCAGTCCCAGACCTTGCGGGAATTCAACCGGCACATCTTTCATTGAATGTACGGCGATATCGGCGCGATTTTCGAGGAGCGCGACTTCCAGCTCTTTTACAAATAAGCCTTTTCCGCCTACTTTCGCCAGCGGCGTATCAAGAATCACATCGCCGCGCGTCACCATCGGTACCAGTTCAACGACCAGGCCCGGATGGCTCGCCATCAACTTGTCTTTGACATAGTGTGCCTGCCAGAGTGCAAGTGGGCTTTGGCGTGTGGCAATTCTTAAAACATTGTCTAACATGCTTGTTACCGTCATTATCATCCGTGGTCCATCCTAACATCCTTGCCAGAGTGATGTCAGTGTTGTGGTGAAACGTAGACGCCTGCGCAAACCGTAAAATGAGGTCTGGCAGTGGATCCTGACAGGCGTTTCACGCCGTCGTAATAAGGAATTTACAGAGAATAAACGGTGCTACACTTGTATGTAGCGCATCTTTCTTTACGGTCAATCAGCAAGGTGTTAAATTGATCACGTTTTAGACCATTTTTTCGTCGTGAAACTAAAAAAACCAGGCGCGAAAAGTGGTAACGGTTACCTTTGACATACGAAATATCCCGAATGCCGCGTGT
Source organism: Shigella sp. FC1567 (assembly GCF_001743015.1). NCBI lineage: Bacteria > Pseudomonadati > Pseudomonadota > Gammaproteobacteria > Enterobacterales > Enterobacteriaceae > Shigella > Shigella sp. FC1567. The sequence continues at coordinate 10,854 of NZ_MIIV01000010.1, read as the reverse complement.
TACCGTTGATGTTGGCGGAATCACAGTCATGACGGGTAGCAAATCAGGCGATACGTCTTGTACCTCTATATTGAGACTCTGAAACAGAGACTGGATGCCATAAATCAATTGCGTGTGGATCGCGCGCTTGCTGCTATGGGGCCTGCATTCCAACAGGTCTACAGTCTACTGCCGACATTGTTGCACTATCACCATCCGCTAATGCCGGGTTACCTTGATGGTAACGTTCCCAAAGGCATTTGCCTTTACACGCCTGATGAAACTCAACGCCACTACCTGAACGAGCTTGAACTGTATCGTGGAATGTCAGTACAGGATCCACCGAAAGGTGAGCTTCCAATTACTGGTGTATACACCATGGGCAGCACCTCGTCCGTAGGGCAAAGTTGTTCCTCTGACCTGGATATCTGGGTCTGTCATCAATCCTGGCTCGATAGCGAAGAGCGCCAGTTACTACAACGTAAATGTAGTCTGCTGGAAAGCTGGGCCGCCTCGCTGGGTGTGGAAGTCAGCTTCTTCCTGATTGATGAAAACCGCTTCCGTCATAATGAAAGCGGCAGCTTGGGGGGCGAAGATTGTGGCTCCACCCAGCATATACTGCTGCTTGACGAATTTTATCGTACCGCCGTGCGTCTCGCCGGTAAGCGTATTCTGTGGAATATGGTGCCGTGCGACGAAGAAGAGCATTACGACGACTATGTGATGACGCTTTACGCGCAGGGCGTGCTGACGCCAAATGAATGGCTGGATCTCGGTGGCTTAAGCTCGCTTTCTGCTGAAGAGTACTTTGGTGCCAGCCTTTGGCAGCTCTACAAGAGTATCGATTCCCCATACAAAGCGGTACTGAAAACACTGCTGCTGGAAGCCTATTCCTGGGAATACCCGAACCCACGTCTGCTGGCGAAAGATATCAAACAGCGTTTGCACGACGGTGAGATTGTATCGTTTGGTCTCGATCCATACTGCATGATGCTGGAGCGTGTTACTGAATACCTGACGGCGATTGAAGATTTTACCCGTCTGGATTTAGTACGTCGCTGCTTCTATTTAAAAGTGTGCGAAAAGCTCAGCCGTGAACGCGCCTGCGTAGGCTGGCGTCGCGCAGTGTTGAGCCAGTTAGTGAGCGAGTGGGGTTGGGACGAAGCTCGTCTGGCAATGCTCGATAACCGCGCTAACTGGAAGATTGATCAGGTGCGTGAGGCGCACAACGAGTTGCTCGACGCGATGATGCAGAGCTACCGTAATCTGATCCGCTTTGCGCGTCGCAATAACCTTAGCGTCTCCGCCAGTCCGCAGGATATCGGCGTGCTGACGCGTAAGCTGTATGCCGCGTTTGAAGCATTACCAGGTAAAGTGACGCTGGTAAACCCGCAGATTTCACCCGATCTCTCGGAACCGAATCTGACCTTTATTTATGTGCCGCCGGGCCGTGCTAACCGTTCAGGTTGGTATCTGTATAACCGCGCGCCAAATATTGAGTCGATCATCAGCCATCAGCCGCTGGAATATAACCGTTACCTGAACAAACTGGTGGCGTGGGCATGGTTTAACGGCCTGCTGACCTCGCGCACCCGTTTGTATATTAAAGGTAACGGCATTGTCGATTTGCCTAAGTTGCAGGAGATGGTCGCCGACGTGTCGCACCATTTCCCGCTGCGCTTACCTGCACCGACACCGAAGGCGCTCTACAGCCCGTGTGAGATCCGCCATCTGGCGATTATCGTTAACCTGGAATATGACCCGACAGCGGCGTTCCGCAATCAGGTGGTGCATTTTGATTTCCGTAAGCTGGATGTCTTCAGCTTTGGCGAGAATCAAAATTGCCTGGTAGGTAGCGTTGACCTGCTGTACCGCAACTCGTGGAACGAAGTGCGTACGCTGCACTTCAACGGCGAGCAATCGATGATCGAAGCCCTGAAAACTATTCTCGGCAAAATGCATCAGGACGCCGCACCGCCAGATAGCGTGGAAGTCTTCTGTTATAGCCAGCATCTGCGCGGGTTAATCCGTACTCGCGTGCAGCAACTGGTTTCTGAGTGTATTGAACTGCGCCTTTCCAGCACCCGCCAGGAAACCGGGCGTTTCAAGGCGCTGCGCGTTTCTGGTCAAACCTGGGGCTTGTTCTTCGAACGCCTGAATGTATCGGTACAGAAGCTGGAGAACGCCATCGAGTTTTATGGCGCTATTTCGCATAACAAACTGCACGGCCTGTCAGTGCAGGTTGAAACCAATCACGTCAAATTACCGGCGGTGGTGGACGGCTTTGCTAGTGAAGGGATCATCCAGTTCTTCTTCGAAGAAACGCAAGACGAGAATGGCTTTAATATCTACATTCTTGACGAAAGCAACCGGGTTGAGGTGTATCACCACTGCGAAGGCAGCAAAGAGGAACTGGTGCGTGACGTCAGTCGCTTCTACTCGTCATCGCACGACCGCTTCACCTACGGCTCAAGCTTCATCAACTTCAACCTGCCGCAGTTCTATCAGATTGTGAAGGTTGATGGTCGTGAACAGGTGATTCCGTTCCGCACAAAATCTATCGGTAACATGCCGCCTGCCAATCAGGATCACGATACGCCGCTATTACAGCAATATTTTTCGTGATGAACGTGCCGGAAAGCGAGGCTTATCCGGCATGCAATCTTAGCGGAAACTGACTGTTTCACCTGCCTGCTGCGTCGCCGCCTGTTCCAGCAAATCCCAGAAGGTTTCGCCGCTGCGATCGCAAATCCACTCATCGCCTTTCAGATCAAAATGGTAGCCGCCTTGTTTGGTTGCCAGCCATACCTGGTGCAGCGGTTCCTGGCGGTTGATAATGATTTTGCTGCCGTTTTCAAAGGTAATGGTCAGCACGCCGCCGTTGATTTCGCAGTCGATATCGCTGTCGCCATCCCAGTCGTCCAGATGCTCTTCAATGGTCAGCCACAGTTGATCAGCCAGGCGATGAAATTCACTGTCGTTCATTGTTGTATCCTGTTTTTAAGTGATGGCGGCAGTATAGCGGCATGGGGTCAGGGCTTCAAAGTTTGCACCTCTGCTGCTGCGTTCCGGCATGATTCATCCGTCACCGGAATAATGATGTCTCTGTGTGGCGAAAGATTTGTCTCTTCATTAGGGCGCAGTTACACCACGCCTTTCCCTGTTTCTGGTAAACATTATGATCAGGTTTACCGAGCGAGCATCCTCACGCTGACGGAACTAAAAAAGCCAACAAACAAACCACATTGCGATAGTGCATAAAGCCATCCTGGCGCGAGGTGCCGATCACGAAACTGCCAGCAGAACATAAATCCTCACGAGTAAGCGTTATACTCGCAGCATTTCCTCACTTTTCAGACTTCATAAAGAGTCGCTAAACGCTTGCTTTTACGCCTTCTCCTGCGATGATAGAAAGCAGAAAGCGATGAACTTTACAGGCAATCCATAATGAAAAACGTGTTTAAGGTACTCACTGTATTACTTACTCTCTTCAGCCTGACGGGCTGCGGTCTGAAAGGTCCGCTCTATTTCCCGCCTGCAGATAAAAATGCACCGCCGCCGACCAAACCGGTAGAGACGCAAACGCAATCCACGGTGCCGGATAAAAACGATCGCGCCACTGGGATGGTCCATCCCAGGTGAATTACTAAAAGTCAGTTTCTGTACCCGCGTGATTGGAGTAAATGATGCAGTTCTCGAAAATGCATGGCCTTGGCAACGATTTTATGGTCGTCGACGCGGTAACGCAGAATGTCTTTTTTTCACCGGAGCTGATTCGTCGGCTGGCGGATCGGCACCTGGGGGTAGGGTTTGACCAGCTGCTGGTGGTTGAGCCGCCGTATGATCCTGAACTGGATTTTCACTATCGCATTTTCAATGCTGATGGCAGTGAAGTGGCGCAGTGCGGCAACGGTGCGCGCTGCTTTGCCCGTTTTGTGCGCCTGAAAGGGCTGACCAATAAGCGCGATATCCGCGTCAGCACCGCCAACGGGCGGATGGTTCTGACCGTCACCGATGATGATCTGGTCCGCGTAAATATGGGCGAACCCAACTTCGAACCTTCCGCTGTGCCGTTTCGCGCTAACAAAGCGGAAAAGACCTATATTATGCGCGCCGCCGAGCAGACAATCTTATGCGGCGTGGTGTCGATGGGAAATCCGCATTGCGTGATTCAGGTCGATGATGTCGATACCGCGGCGGTAGAAACGCTTGGTCCTGTTCTGGAAAGCCACGAGCGTTTTCCGGAGCGCGCCAATATCGGTTTTATGCAAGTGGTTAAGCGCGAGCATATTCGTTTACGCGTTTATGAGCGTGGGGCAGGAGAAACCCAGGCCTGCGGCAGCGGCGCGTGTGCGGCGGTTGCAGTAGGGATTCAGCAAGGTTTGCTGGCCGAAGAAGTACGCGTGGAACTCCCCGGCGGTCGTCTTGATATCGCCTGGAAAGGTCCGGGTCACCCGTTATATATGACTGGCCCGGCGGTACATGTCTACGACGGATTTATTCATCTATGAAGCAACCAGGGGAAGAACTGCAGGAAACACTCACGGAGCTTGATGACCGGGCGGTTGTCGATTATCTGATTAAAAATCCTGAGTTTTTTATCCGTAATGCGCGCGCAGTAGAAGCGATACGTGTGCCACATCCGGTACGCGGCACCGTTTCGTTGGTCGAGTGGCACATGGCCCGCGCACGTAATCATATTCATGTTCTGGAAGAGAACATGGCGCTGTTGATGGAACAGGCTATCGCCAACGAAGGCCTGTTTTATCGCCTACTCTACCTGCAGCGCAGTCTCACCGCCGCCAGCAGTCTCGACGATATGCTGATGCGCTTTCACCGCTGGGCGCGCGATCTCGGCCTGGCAGGTGCGAGTCTGCGCCTGTTTCCGGATCGCTGGCGCTTAGGTGCGCCGTCGAACCACACTCATCTGGCATTAAGCCGTCAGTCTTTCGAACCGCTGCGTATTCAGCGTTTGGGGCAGGAACAGCACTATCTTGGGCCGCTTAACGGACCAGAGCTGCTGGTGGTGCTACCGGAAGCGAAAGCGGTGGGATCGGTGGCGATGTCGATGCTGGGAAGCGATGCTGATTTGGGTGTCGTGCTGTTTACCAGTCGCGATGCCAGTCACTATCAACAAGGGCAAGGAACGCAGTTACTTCATGAAATTGCGCTGATGTTGCCGGAGCTTCTGGAGCGTTGGATTGAACGCGTATGACCGATTTACACACCGATGTAGAACGCTACCTACGTTATCTGAGCGTGGAGCGCCAGCTTAGCCCGATAACCCTGCTTAACTACCAGCGTCAGCTTGAGGCGATCATCAATTTTGCCAGCGAAAACGGCCTGCAAAGCTGGCAGCAATGTGATGTGACGATGGTGCGCAATTTTGCTGTACGCAGTCGCCGTAAAGGGCTGGGAGCAGCAAGTCTGGCGTTACGGCTTTCTGCGCTACGTAGCTTTTTTGACTGGCTGGTCAGCCAGAACGAACTCAAAGCTAACCCGGCGAAAGGTGTTTCGGCACCGAAAGCGCCGCGTCATCTGCCGAAAAATATCGACGTCGACGATATGAATCGGCTGCTGGATATTGATATCAACGATCCCCTCGCTGTACGCGACCGTGCAATGCTGGAAGTGATGTACGGCGCTGGTCTGCGTCTTTCCGAGCTGGTGGGGCTGGATATCAAACACCTCGACCTGGAGTCTGGTGAAGTGTGGGTAATGGGGAAAGGCAGCAAAGAGCGCCGCCTGCCGATTGGTCGCAACGCTGTGGCGTGGATTGAGCACTGGCTTGATTTGCGCGACCTGTTTGGTAGCGAAGACGACGCGCTTTTTCTGTCGAAACTGGGCAAGCGTATCTCCGCGCGTAATGTGCAGAAACGCTTTGCCGAATGGGGCATAAAACAAGGGCTGAATAATCACGTTCACCCACATAAATTACGTCACTCGTTCGCTACGCATATGCTGGAGTCGAGCGGCGATCTTCGTGGTGTGCAGGAGCTACTGGGTCATGCCAACCTCTCCACCACGCAAATCTATACTCATCTTGATTTTCAACACCTTGCCTCGGTGTACGATGCGGCGCATCCACGCGCCAAACGGGGGAAATAATGCGTTTTTACCGGCCTTTGGGGCGCATCTCGGCGCTCACCTTTGACCTGGATGATACCCTTTACGATAACCGTCCGGTGATTTTGCGCACCGAGCGAGAGGCGCTTACCTTTGTGCAAAATTATCATCCGGCGCTGCGCAGCTTCCAGAATGAAGATCTGCAACGCCTGCGCCAGGCGGTACGGGAAGCGGAACCCGAGATTTATCACGACGTGACGCGCTGGCGTTTTCGTTCGATTGAACAAGCGATGCTCGACGCCGGGCTGAGTGCCGAAGAAGCCAGTGCAGGCGCACACGCAGCAATGATCAACTTTGCCAAATGGCGCAGCCGAATCGACGTCCCGCAGCAAACTCACGACACCTTAAAACAGCTGGCGAAGAAATGGCCGCTGGTGGCGATCACCAACGGTAACGCCCAGCCGGAACTGTTTGGTTTGGGGGATTATTTTGAGTTTGTGCTGCGCGCTGGCCCGCACGGGCGCTCAAAACCGTTCAGCGATATGTACTTTCTGGCTGCGGAAAAACTCAACGTGCCGATCGGCGAGATCTTACATGTTGGGGACGATCTCACCACTGACGTGGGTGGGGCAATTCGCAGCGGAATGCAGGCCTGTTGGATCAGACCGGAAAATGGCGATCTGATGCAAACCTGGGACAGCCGTTTACTGCCGCATCTGGAAATTTCCCGGTTGGCATCTCTGACCTCGCTGATATAATCAGCAAATCTGTATATATACCCAGCTTTTTGGCGGAGGGCGTTGCGCTTCTCCGCCCAACCTATTTTTACGCGGCGGTGCCAATGGACGTTTCTTACCTGCTCGACAGCCTTAATGACAAACAGCGCGAAGCGGTGGCCGCGCCACGCAGCAACCTTCTGGTGCTGGCGGGCGCGGGCAGTGGTAAGACGCGCGTACTGGTGCATCGTATCGCCTGGCTGATGAGCGTGGAAAACTGCTTGCCATACTCGATTATGGCGGTGACGTTTACCAACAAAGCGGCGGCGGAGATGCGTCATCGTATCGGGCAGCTAATGGGCACCAGCCAGGGCGGCATGTGGGTCGGCACCTTCCACGGGCTGGCGCACCGTCTGCTGCGTGCGCACCATATGGACGCCAATCTGCCGCAGGATTTTCAGATCCTCGACAGCGAGGACCAGCTACGCCTGCTCAAACGCCTAATCAAGGCGATGAACCTCGACGAGAAGCAGTGGCCGCCGCGCCAGGCAATGTGGTACATCAACAGCCAGAAAGATGAAGGCCTGCGTCCACATCATATTCAAAGCTACGGTAATCCGGTGGAGCAGACCTGGCAGAAGGTGTATCAGGCGTATCAGGAAGCGTGTGACCGCGCGGGCCTGGTGGACTTCGCCGAGCTGCTGCTGCGCGCTCACGAGTTGTGGCTTAACAAGCCGCATATCCTGCAACACTACCGCGAACGTTTTACCAATATCCTGGTGGACGAATTCCAGGATACCAACAACATTCAGTACGCGTGGATCCGCCTGCTGGCGGGCGACACCGGCAAAGTGATGATCGTCGGTGATGACGACCAGTCAATCTACGGCTGGCGCGGGGCGCAGGTGGAGAATATTCAGCGTTTCCTTAATGATTTCCCCGGTGCCGAAACTATTCGTCTGGAGCAAAACTACCGCTCTACCAGCAATATTCTGAGCGCCGCTAACGCCCTGATTGAAAACAATAACGGGCGTCTGGGTAAAAAACTGTGGACCGATGGCGCGGACGGTGAGCCTATTTCCCTCTATTGCGCTTTTAACGAACTCGATGAAGCGCGTTTTGTGGTTAACCGCATCAAAACCTGGCAGGACAACGGCGGGGCGCTTGCCGAGTGCGCCATTCTCTACCGCAGTAACGCCCAGTCGCGTGTGCTGGAAGAAGCACTGTTGCAGGCGAGTATGCCGTACCGTATTTACGGCGGGATGCGCTTCTTCGAACGCCAGGAAATCAAAGATGCGCTCTCGTATCTGCGCCTGATTGCCAACCGTAACGACGACGCGGCCTTTGAGCGTGTGGTGAATACGCCAACGCGGGGTATTGGTGACCGGACGCTGGACGTGGTACGTCAGACATCGCGCGATCGCCAGTTAACACTCTGGCAGGCATGTCGTGAACTGTTGCAGGAAAAAGCCCTCGCCGGACGTGCTGCCAGCGCCTTACAGCGGTTTATGGAACTGATCGACGCCTTAGCGCAGGAAACTGCCGATATGCCGCTGCATGTACAGACTGACCGGGTAATTAAAGACTCCGGCCTGCGTACCATGTACGAGCAGGAGAAGGGCGAAAAAGGTCAGACGCGTATCGAAAACTTAGAGGAACTGGTGACGGCAACGCGCCAGTTCAGCTACAACGAAGAAGACGAAGATTTAATGCCGCTGCAGGCGTTCCTATCCCATGCGGCGCTGGAAGCAGGCGAAGGGCAGGCGGATACCTGGCAGGATGCGGTACAACTGATGACCATGCACTCGGCGAAAGGTCTGGAGTTCCCGCAGGTGTTTATCGTCGGTATGGAAGAGGGCATGTTCCCAAGCCAGATGTCGCTGGATGAAGGCGGGCGTCTGGAAGAAGAACGCCGTCTGGCCTACGTTGGCGTAACCCGCGCGATGCAGAAACTGACGCTGACCTACGCGGAAACTCGCCGTCTGTATGGCAAAGAGGTTTACCATCGCCCGTCGCGCTTTATTGGCGAGCTGCCGGAAGAGTGTGTGGAAGAGGTGCGCCTGCGCGCCACGGTAAGCCGCCCGGTCAGCCATCAGCGGATGGGTACGCCGATGGTCGAGAACGACAGCGGCTACAAGCTCGGCCAGCGTGTACGCCACGCTAAGTTTGGTGAAGGCACCATCGTCAATATGGAAGGCAGCGGTGAACATAGCCGTTTGCAGGTGGCATTCCAGGGCCAGGGTATTAAATGGCTGGTGGCGGCTTATGCCCGGTTGGAGACGGTGTGACGTTGCGGGATGCGGTGCGCCACACCGCATTCCGCATCAGCACCTTACTTAGCGCACTTCTTCACATCAATATTCCAGTCAGCACCAGACGCAACCTGATGTTTCTGCGCGAAATTATCCATATTCAGCGCCACGGAAACATTCAATAAGCTGTTCAGATACACCATCGGCTGGCCTTCCGGCACATCGCCGAAGCTTGCGACATACGGCATTTTCCCTGCGTATTTTTGCTGGGAACCTTCGGAAATGGTCACACACAACGTGTCGTTGAGTTTGATTTCTGCCTGATTCAGCAACTCGTCGCTGATATTGCTCCAGACGTTGCCGTACTGAATATCGAGAATCGGGATATTGCCCTTCACTTCACCTTTTGTTGCTTTTGCTTTCTGATAAGAAAGTTCGACAACTTTTGCTGGAAGCTCTGGCCCCACCTGTTCGAACGTAATCGCCCCGGAAGCCAGACGTGCACCGGTGTAGGCATACACGTCACGACCGTGGAAGGTATATGACTTTTCAGAACCTTTCAGGCGGTTAGCTTTTTCGTCGATTTCCCGGACGCTATCAATACCCAGAGTTTGTGCCACCAAAGTGAGCGTACCGTTATCTGGTGAAACGAAGTATTGACCGCTTTTGGTTTTCAGCACTACCGATTTACGGTCAGTGCCTACGCCCGGATCGACCACGCTAACAAACACCGAACCTTGCGGCCAGTAACTGGCAGTCTGATACAGGCGATAAGCGCCTTCCCAGATGTTATACGGTGGAATTTCGTGTGTTAAATCAAAGATTTTAAGATTATGGTCAACGCCGAATGCGACCCCTTTCATCGCCGAGACGGCACCATCTTTCAGGCTAAAATCAGTTTGTAAAATCAAAGCGTTATCCGCATAGGCGGATGATGATCCCAGACACGTTAATAAAAATAACGTTGCGAGCGTTTTTTTCATTTTTGTTTCCCTTCATTTATCTGATGATTTTCCAGCTGTGTAGCCAGTCCCAGTTTGTCTGGCCTCCTCGAGTGTACAATGCTTAACCTTTCCGCTCGACGGAAATCATGGTGACAAAAGGATAGCGTTGCCACGGGATTGCCCCGCCTTTCATATACATATGTGAAATTGTGCCATCAAGATAAAGCAACTGCTCAACGTTCAGTTTCGCTTTGGCATAACAGGCAAAATCATAAAAATTTGTCGCCTGCTGGCTCAACAAAAACACGGCGTTCCCTTGTTTATTAATCCCTACACCGTTACGAATTTTACGCGAGGCAACATTCGGGTGAATGCGTGGATTAATTACGCCGTTTTCTAATAACATTGGCCCTGACTGCACCGCAAACTGAATCTCTTTACTGGTTTTAAAGGCATCCAGACGAATGATGCCGACTTTATCTCCCGCAACATAAAACACGCCGCCAGGACGGATAAAGAAATTCCCTTCACCTGAAGCGAGATTTAACGCCACCTTCTGCTGTAATGCCAGTCAGTTAAGCAACTGACTGGCTCTTTTTCGGGGCTGTGGGGTATTTCCAGGGCCTCTCCTTTACCACTCTCGGGAAGGCCCTTCCCCTTCTCGTCGGTAATTTCACAAGTTGTCCCATACTTGCAAGATCGCGCATCAGCTCCGGTATACGTCCCGGTGAAGCGCCCTGCAATGTCATCAGCATTCTCATCACCATTCCGCATGATTCTGAGAAACTCAGTTGATTCGGCCAGTAACCTTTCAGATGTTCCGCCATTTTAATCATCTGATATCTCACCAGATTATAAGCCAGTAAGACACCCCACAGCTCTTGCTCCACAAGCTCC
>NZ_MIIV01000009.1:0-14111 GCF_001743015.1 Shigella sp. FC1567 | reverse complement strand
ACACTGGAGCGTCTTCTGAGCCTGCTGTCGGCCTTTGAGGTCGTGGTATGGATGACGGATGGCTGGCCGCTGTATGAATCACGCCTGAAGGGAAAGCTGCACGTTATCAGCAAGCGTTACACTCAGCGCATTGAGCGACATAATCTGAATCTGAGACAACATCTGGCAAGGCTGGGACGGAAGTCACTGTCGTTCTCAAAATCGGTGGAGCTGCATGACAAGGTCATCGGGCATTATCTGAACATAAAACACTATCAGTAAGTTGGAGTCATTACCCCCCAAAAGATTTACTTAATGGGCAAAAAAAAGGTCCTCATCAGAGAACCGTATTACTTATTCGATCAAATTAGCGGATGAAAAATATCCGCCATGACACGCTATTATTTGATCTGCGCGTGCATTTCCTGCACCGAAATTACTTTTTCGGTCGCGTCGGCATTCAGCGCCATCGCGGTAGCGAAACCACCGTTCAGGGTGGTGTCATAATGCACTTTATATTGCAGCGCACTGCGACGGATCACGCGGGAGTCTTCAATCGCGCGACGGCCTGAAGTGGTGTTGATGATGTAGGTATATTCGCCATTCTTGATGCGGTCCTGAATGTGCGGACGGCCTTCATGCACCTTGTTCACCAGACGCGGATTAATGCCCGCTTCGCCCAGCACAATCGCCGTGCCGTGGGTCGCATCCAGCTCGAAGCCCTGTTTCAGCAGTTTTGCCGCCAGGTCCACCACGCGTTCTTTATCGCCTTCGCGCACGGAAAGCAACGCACGACCGTGTTTCTTCATGGTGGAGTTGCTGCCCAGCTGCGCTTTGGCAAACGCTTCAGCGAAGGTGCGGCCCACGCCCATCACTTCCCCGGTGGAGCGCATTTCTGGCCCTAACAGCGGGTCAACACCCGGGAATTTATTGAACGGCAGCACCACTTCTTTCACCGAGTAGTACGGCGGGATAACTTCTTTGGTTACGCCCTGCTCAGCCAGCGATTTGCCAGCCATCACACGCGCCGCCACTTTTGCCAGCGGTACGCCGGTGGCTTTGGAGACGAACGGAACGGTACGCGCCGCACGCGGGTTAACTTCAATCAGGTAGACTTCGTTGTTTTTCACCGCAAACTGCACGTTCATCAGACCGCGCACCTGCAATTCGAAGGCCAGTTTCTGCACCTGCTGGCGCATCACATCCTGAATTTCCTGACTTAAGGTGTAGGCTGGCAGAGAACATGCGGAGTCACCGGAGTGCACGCCCGCCTGCTCGATGTGCTCCATGATGCCGCCAATCAGCACCATTTCGCCGTCGCAGATGGCATCCACGTCAACTTCTACCGCGTCATCAAGGAAGTGATCCAGCAACACTGGCGCATCGTTAGACACGCTGACCGCCGTCTGGAAGTAGCGACGCAGGTCAGCTTCGTCATAGACGATTTCCATCGCCCGACCGCCGAGAACGTAAGACGGACGTACCACCAGCGGGTAGCCAATCTCTTTCGCCTTCTCTACCGCCATTTCAATAGCGGTAACGGTGGCGTTCGCCGGTTGTTTCAGTTTCAGACGCTCAACCGCATGCTGGAAGCGTTCACGGTCTTCTGCACGGTCGATAGCATCCGGGCTGGTGCCGATAACCGGTACGCCAGCAGCTTCCAGCGCGCGCGCCAGTTTCAGCGGGGTCTGACCGCCGTACTGAACGATAACGCCTTTCGGCTTCTCAATACGCACGATTTCCAGCACATCTTCCAGAGTTACCGGCTCGAAGTAGAGGCGATCGGAAGTGTCGTAGTCGGTGGAGACGGTTTCCGGGTTACAGTTAACCATAATGGTTTCGTAACCGTCTTCGCGCAGCGCCAGCGAGGCGTGTACACAGCAGTAGTCGAATTCGATACCCTGACCGATACGGTTCGGGCCGCCGCCGAGAACCATGATTTTTTCACGGTCGGTAGACGGATTCGCTTCGCACTCTTCTTCATAAGTGGAGTACATGTAAGCGGTGTCGGTGGCGAACTCTGCCGCACAGGTATCCACGCGCTTATAAACCGGGTGCAGGTCATACTGGTCGCGCAGCTTGCGGATTTCCGCTTCGCGCACGCCCGCCAGTTTTGCCAGACGCGCATCGGCAAAGCCTTTGCGTTTCAGCTGGCGCAGGAATTCAGCGTTCAGGCCAGTGATGCCCACTTCCGCTACTTTCTCTTCCAGACGCACCAGTTCTTCAATCTGTACCAGGAACCAGCGGTCAATATTGGTCAGGTTGAACACGCCGTCCACAGACAGGCCCGCACGGAAGGCATCGGCGATGTACCAGATACGCTCTGCGCCAGCATCTTTCAGTTCGCGACGGATTTTGGTTAACGCTTCCGGGTCATCGAGGCTCACTTTCGGGTCGAATCCAGTCGCACCGACTTCCAGGCCGCGCAGCGCTTTTTGCAGGGATTCCTGCTGCGTGCGACCAATCGCCATCACTTCGCCAACCGATTTCATCTGAGTGGTCAGACGGTCGTTAGCACCAGCGAATTTTTCGAAGTTGAAGCGAGGAATTTTAGTAACCACATAGTCGATGGACGGCTCGAAGGAGGCCGGAGTACGTCCGCCAGTGATGTCGTTCATCAGTTCGTCGAGGGTGTAACCCACCGCCAGTTTCGCCGCCACTTTAGCAATCGGGAAACCGGTCGCTTTCGACGCCAGCGCCGAAGAACGGGACACGCGTGGGTTCATTTCGATAACAATCAGGCGACCGTTTTTCGGGTTCACCGCAAACTGGACATTGGAACCACCGGTTTCAACGCCGATTTCACGCAGCACCGCCATCGAGGCGTTACGCATGATTTGATATTCTTTGTCGGTCAGCGTTTGGGCTGGCGCGACAGTGATGGAGTCACCGGTATGGATGCCCATCGCATCAAAGTTTTCGATAGAGCAGACGATGATGCAGTTGTCGTTTTTATCACGCACCACTTCCATCTCGTACTCTTTCCAGCCGATCAGCGACTCATCAATCAGCAGCTCTTTGGTTGGGGAGAGATCCAGACCGCGGGCGCAAATTTCTTCAAACTCTTCGCGGTTATAAGCGATACCGCCGCCGCTACCGCCCATGGTAAAGGATGGGCGAATAATGCACGGGAAGCCCACGTCAGCGGCAACCGCCAGCGCTTCTTCCATCGTGTGTGCGATACCGGAACGCGCGGTTTCCAGACCAATTTTCTTCATCGCTACGTCGAAACGACGGCGGTCTTCTGCTTTATCAATCGCATCGGCGGTCGCACCAATCATAGTCACGCCGAACTCTTCCAACACGCCCTGACGCTCCAGCTCCAGAGCGCAGTTCAGCGCCGTCTGACCGCCCATCGTTGGCAGCACCGCGTCCGGGCGCTCTTTTTCAATAATCTTGCGTACTACTTCCCAGTGAATCGGCTCGATGTAGGTCGCATCGGCCATTTCCGGGTCGGTCATGATGGTCGCCGGGTTGGAGTTCACCAGAATGACGCGGTAACCCTCTTCGCGCAGGGCTTTACATGCTTGCGCGCCAGAGTAGTCAAACTCACACGCCTGACCGATAACAATCGGGCCCGCACCCAGAATCAGGATACTTTTTATATCTGTACGTTTTGGCATGGCTCTTTTACTCCTGATTACTTAGCGGTTTTACGGTACTGCTCAATTAACTCGATAAAGTGGTCGAACAACGGCGCTGCGTCGTGTGGCCCAGGGCTGGCTTCCGGGTGACCCTGGAAGCTGAACGCCGGTTTATCAGTGCGATGAATGCCCTGTAACGTACCGTCGAACAGGGATTTATGCGTGACACGCAGGTTTGCAGGTAATGTTGCTTCATCCACCGCAAAACCGTGGTTCTGGGCGGTGATCATCACCACGTTTTTCTCCACATCTTTAACCGGATGGTTGCCGCCGTGGTGACCAAATTTCATTTTGACAGTCTTCGCACCGCTCGCCAGCGCCAGCAGCTGATGACCGAGGCAGATGCCGAATACCGGAATATCGGTTTCGAGGAATTTCTGGATGGCGGTAATGGCGTAATCGCACGGGGCCGGGTCGCCAGGACCGTTGGAGAGGAAGATGCCGTCTGGATTCATTTTCAGCACATCTTCCGCAGAAGTTTGCGCCGGAACGATGGTCAGGCGACAGCCTCTATCCACCAGCATCCGCAGGATGTTGCGCTTGGCACCAAAATCATAAGCCACGACGTGGAACGGCAGCTCGTCTTCTTTTTTCGCTTCTGGCAGGCCGCCGGTCAACGTCCAGCTCCCTTGTGTCCAGCTATAGGCTTCTGCGGTGGTCACTTCTTTTGCCAGATCCATGCCATTCAGACCTGGGAACGCGCGGGCTTTTTCTAACGCCAACGCCGCATCCGGGTTATCGCCTGCGATAATGCAGCCATTCTGTGCGCCTTTCTTGCGCAGTAAACGCGTCAGCTTACGGGTATCGATATCGGCAATCGCCACGATGTTATGGCGCTTCAGGTAAGAAGAGAGGTCTTCGGTATTACGGAAGTTGCTGGCAATCAGCGGCAGGTCGCGAATCACCAGACCTTGTGCATGTACCTGAGAAGATTCTTCATCGGCGTCATTAGTGCCGACATTGCCAATATGGGGATAAGTAAGAGTAACGATTTGACGAGAATAGGAAGGATCAGTGAGGATTTCTTGATAACCGGTCATTGAAGTATTGAAAACGACTTCCCCAACCGCCGAACCTGTTGCCCCTATGGCCCGACCGTGAAACTGGGTTCCGTCTTCCAGAACCAATAGCGCTGACTTAATCAAAACACCCTCCAGAGAATATTCACTCACTTTATTTGCATATTAATTCACAATGATGACGTAAATCAATGCAAATCTGCTTACCGACGAATTTCTGGCAAACGGCGGCATTCTGGAGATATGGGCGCTAAAAGTCAACTTAATGGCGGGATTTTTTATATTATTTTGTGGCTCATGCATGTTTTACAGGCATTAAGCGACAAAAAGATCATATAACCTGTTCTGGAAAACGCTTGCACAGCAAGAAGATTGCATGAAATAAAAGGGAGCAGGGAAAAGTGGACCAAATGGTCAAATTTTACATTAAAACAACAAAAACAGAAGACAAAACATGTAATTTTTGGCACTTATAGACAATTTAAAAACATAACACTAAAAATAAAAGGGCCAAAATTAAAGCCCTTTATAATCAATAAATTAAATGTGTTATTTTTGCACCATAACAAATATTTTGTGGTTACAAACTATTGAGATCAAGCACATCTCGCATATCAAAAAGACCACTTTCCTTACCACTCAACCACAAAGCCGATCTTACCGCGCCGTTAGCAAATGTCATGCGGCTGGACGCCTTATGGGTGATCTCCAGACGCTCGCCAATATCGGCAAACATCGCGGTATGTTCGCCAACGATGTCACCTGCACGCACGGTGGCAAAACCAATGGTGCCAGGCACACGTTCACCGGTGTGGCTTTCACGACTGTAGACCGCGCAATCTTTCAGATCTTTATCAAGGGCGTGGGCGATCGCCTCTCCCATTGCCAGTGCGGTGCCTGACGGCGCATCAACTTTATGTCTATGATGTGCTTCAATAATTTCGATATCGGTGTAGTCACCCATCACTTTGGCTGCTTTCTCCAGCAGCTTAAGCATGACGTTAACGCCAACGCTAAAATTGGCGGCAAAGACAATCGCAATATCGGCGGCAGCGTCACGAATCGCCTGTTTACCGGCTTCGTCAAACCCCGTAGTGCCGATCACCATCCCTTTGCCATGCTGGCGACAAAAAGCGAGATGGTTCAGCGTACCTTCCGGACGGGTAAAATCGATAAACACATCAAAATCATCTTTTACCGCATCGAGGCTGCTTTGCACGGTAACGCCTGTTTTCCCTGCACCAGCCAGCTCACCGGCGTCGCTGCCCAGTAAAGAAGATCCTTCGCGCTCCAGCGCCGCGCCCAGCTGCACGCCTTCTAATGCCAGCGCCGCCTGAATCAACTGGCGGCCCATACGCCCCCCGGCTCCCGCGATGGCAACGCGGATGTTTGCATCATGCATAGCTATTCTCTTTTGTTAATTTGCATAGACCGTTTTCAGAGTAACCAGCGCATCGCTACGCCGCCAGCCAAAAACGCTGATAATTAGAAATTAATGATAAACAGGGAGGGATATCAGTGAAAGGCATGAGTCGATGAATGACTGCATGCCGATAACATGTGACAGGTTACGACGCCAGAGCCAGCACCTCAGCCACCCACTGCTGGAAGCCTTTCACATCCAGATCCAATGCCACCTTTACATTGGCTGGTTTGCCCAGGCAACCGTCGATATCAACCACCGTCGTGCCTGAGGTAAATTCGCCCTGAGTTTCCACTGCCACAAAACACGGTTTGAGAGTGAACAATTCCGGGCGCACCAGCCAGGCAATAGCGCAAAGATCGTGCATACGCAGTCCACTTTGCATACTGCCGCTACGGTAGTGGCTAAACAGGGCGTGGAGCATTTTTCCGGTGCGATTCAACTCCGGCAAAGTAGCGAGATAGTCAGGGGTTAATATTGCCTGATTGGTGACATCCAGACCGCTCATGACGATTTCGATGCCGCTACGGAAGACACAGGCAGCCGCTTCTGGATCGGCAGCGATATTAAACTCGGCGTTTGGTGTGCAGTTGCCGCGACCAGCAGAACCGCCCATGATCACCAGACGACGAATATACGGTTTACATTCCGGGCATTGTGAAAGTAACAGCGCAATATTGGTTAACGGGCCGATGGCCACCAGGGTAACGGGCTCTGGTGCACGCATCAGGGCATCCCGAATCGCCAGAAACGCTGGTATCCCGAGCGGCTTTCGGTTGTGCTCAACAAAGTCGTAGCCAGCCATTCCCGATTCGCCGTGCACAGATGCCGCATCACGCGGTGCGCGTACCAGCGGCACAGCGGCTCCCTGGGCGAGCGGAATCTCCGCATTCCAGAAATGCAGCAGTTGCAGGGCGTTGCGGGTGGTTTTCTCAACCGAGACATTACCCGCGACGGTGGTCATCAGTTGCAGGTCGAGTTCGGGTGCAAAAATCGCGGCGGCAATGGCGACGGCATCGTCAATGCCGGGGTCAGTATCGAGGAAGATAGGTAAATGCATGTTTTCTCCATAAAAAATGCCGGTAACAAGACCGGCATTTTCGCATAACTTAGGCTGCTAATGACTTAATCGACTTCACGAATATCGACACGCAGCTCTTTCGGCACTTCGAAAACAATGTTTTCTTCACGGCCTTCCAGCGGAATGGCTTCACCACCGCCCAGCTGCTGCAAACGTGCCACCACATTCTGCACCAGAATATCCGGAGCCGATGCGCCCGCAGTCACGCCGACGCATTTAACCTCTTTCACCCACTCTTCCTGGATGTCTTTCGCATCGTCAATCAAAAACGCGCGTTTGCCCATACGCTGGGCCAGCTCCGCCAGACGGTTGGAGTTGGAGGAGTTTTTCGAACCGACCACCAACACAACTTCCGCCTGTTCTGCCAGGGCGCGTACCGCTTCCTGACGGTTAGTCGTGGCGTAGCAGATGTCATCTTTGCGCGGACCGACAATTTTCGGGAAGCGTTTACGCAGCGCGTCGATCACATCAGACGTGTCATCCACCGACAGCGTGGTCTGGGTCATAAAGGAGAGCTTCTCTTCGTTTTTGACCGTCAGTTTCCACACATCGTCCGGCGATTCGACCAGATACATTCCCCCTTCCGGGTTACTGTACTGGCCCATTGTCCCTTCCACTTCCGGGTGCCCGGCGTGACCGATGAGAATAGATTCTTCGCCACGGCGACTGGCGCGGGCGACTTCCATATGCACTTTGGTCACCAGCGGACAGGTCGCGTCAAATACCGTCAAATCGCGACTTTTTGCTTCGTTACGTACCGCCTGAGAAACACCGTGTGCGGAGAAAATCAGGATCGCGCCGTCCGGTACTTCGCTAATCTGCTCAATAAAGATAGCCCCACGCTCACGCAAGCTATCGACCACATAGCGGTTATGTACCACTTCGTGACGGACATATATCGGTGCGCCGTAAATGGCCAGCGCGTTTTCAACAATGCTGATAGCGCGGTCTACCCCGGCACAAAAACCACGCGGGTTGGCCAACAGGATCTGCATGTTACGCCTCCAATGCCGGATCGATTTCCAGCACTTCAATATCAAAATGAACGGTCTGCCCGGCCAGAGGATGGTTGAAATCAACGGTAATGGAGTCGCCGTTAATTTCGCGGATCACGCCAGGCATCTCACTGCCATCCATTGCGGTAAAAAGCATGATTGCGCCAATTTCTGGCTCGCCTGCATCCATAAATTCACGGCGGGAGAAGTACTGAATCAGGTCCGGTGACGGCACGCCAAACGCCGCATCTGGCTCCAACGAGAAGGTGGTTTTATCGCCCACTTTCAGCCCCAACAGGTGTTGCTCCAGCCCTTCAGAAAGAGAAGCATCACCCAGGCGGAACAGCGCCGGTTTACCGTTGTTGCGGGTAGACTCGGCGGTGGTGCCATCGTCGAGTTTTAGCGTGAAGTGCACCAGGACGGCGCTATTGCTCTGTACAGATTCAGACATGCAGGTTTGCTCTTATATTTGAGGATTTTTGCCGGATGCGGCGTAAACGCCTTATCCGGCAGGGTTTATTATTGTTTTTTCGCTCTAGAAGGCAAAAAACCTTCCAGCACAATCAGTGCCGCACCGACACAGATGGCAGTATCGGCAAGGTTGAAGGTGGCGAAGTGCCAGTCGCCGACGTAGAAGTCGATCATATCGACAACGAAGCCGTGCCACAGGCGGTCGAACAGGTTGCCCAGCGCGCCGCCAATAATCAGCGCGTAAGCGATATTGTTTAGCTTCTGCGTGGCCTTCGAGCGATACATCATCACTGCCAGGATCACGCTAATACCAATCGCAATACCGGCAAAGAACCAACGCTGCCAGCCGCCGCTATCGGCAAGGAAACTAAACGCCGCGCCATAGTTACGCGCATAATGCAGATTAAGCGACGGGAACAGCGGGACCGTATCCCCCAGAGCAAAGTTCTGGAGGATCAGGTATTTGCTGCCCAGATCGATAATCAGCACGACTACCACCAGCCACAGCCAGCGTAGCCCTGTTGAACAGATCGATTGACTCATCAGGCAAACTTACGTTTTTCACCGTCACCGGCGACGTTGCTGACACAGCGGCCGCAGATTTCTGCGTGTTCCGCCACCTTGCCGACATCCTGGGTGTAGTGCCAGCAGCGTGGGCACTTCTCACCTTCGGCTTTACTCAACGCGACTTTCAGCCCTTTGAGTACTTCGCTCTGCTGAGCATCAGCAGGTGCGTCGTGATAGTCTGCAACGGTAGCGCCGGAGGTCAACAGGACAAATCGTAATTCATCGCCCAGCGCGGTCAGTTTCGCCGCCAGTTCCGGTTCTGCATACAAGGTTACTGCCGCTTCCAGCGAGCCCCCCACTTTCTTGTCGGCACGCGCTTGCTCAATGACTTTGTTCACTTCGCCACGCACTTTCAACAGCTCGTCCCAGAACGCATCGTTCATCGCTTCGCTGTCTGCCAGGCCAAACAGGCCTTCGTACCACTCACCGGTGAAGACGTATTTTTCACGTTCGCCCGGCAGGTAGCCCCACACTTCATCAGCGGTGAAGGAGAGGATTGGTGCCATCCAGCGCACCAGCGCTTCTGCGATGTGATACAGCGCAGTCTGGCAGCTACGACGCGCCACACTGTCCGCTTTGGCGGTGTACTGACGGTCTTTGATGATGTCGAGGTAGAAGGAACCCATCTCAACGGAGCAGAAGCGCATCAGACGCTGTACCACTTCGTGGAAATCGTATGCTTCGTACGCCTTGAGGATGTCTTCCTGTGCCGCTTTCGCACAACCTACGGCCCAGCGATCCAGTACCACCATCTCTTCCGGTTTCACCATATCTTTTGCTGGATCAAAACCGTTCAGGTTTGCCAGCAGGAAGCGCGCGGTGTTACGGATACGACGATAGCTATCGGCAGCACGTTTCAGGATCTCGTCAGAAACGGCCATTTCACCGGTGTAGTCGGTTGATGCCACCCACAGACGCAGAATATCCGCGCCCAGTTTGTTCATCACATCCTGCGGCGAAACGGTATTGCCGATGGATTTAGACATCTTGCGGCCCTGACCATCCACGGTAAAGCCGTGGGTCAGTACCTGACGATACGGCGCTTTGCCTTTCATCGCGGTGGAGATCATTAGGGAAGACATGAACCAACCACGGTGCTGGTCAGAACCTTCCAGATACATGTCCGCTGCGTGACCGGCAAATTCCGGACGCACGTCAACAACAGAAAAGTGGGTAGATCCGGAGTCAAACCATACATCCAATGTGTCCGGCACTTTCACGTACTGATCAGCTTCATCGCCGAGGATCTCTTTCGCATCAAGATCCCACCACGCCTGGATGCCGTCAACTTCAACGCGTTTTGCCACTTCTTCCATTAGTTCGAGAGTACGCGGATGCAGCTCTTCCGTGTCTTTGTGCACGAACAGTGACATCGGTACGCCCCAGGTGCGCTGACGGGAGATACACCAGTCAGGACGGTTAGCAACCATCGACTCGATACGCGCCTGGCCCCAGTCCGGGATCCACTGCACGCCTTTGATCTCTTTCAGTGACTGCGCACGCAGACCTTTCTGATCCATGCTGACGAACCACTGCGGCGTCGCGCGGAAGATGATCGGCGTTTTGTGACGCCAGCAGCACGGATAGCTGTGCTGCATTTTCTCAACGTGCAGCAGCGCGCCTTTTTCCTGCAGCAGCGCAACGACGATGTCGTTCGCTTTGAAGACGTTCACGCCATCCAGCGTCGGATAAGTGCCCGGCAGATAAGTGCCGTCCGGGCCAACCGGGTTAGCGGTTTCCAGGCCGTATTTCTGACCGATCACATAGTCGTCCGGGCCGTGGCCAGGCGCGGTGTGAACGGCACCGGTACCGGCATCCAGGGTAACGTGATCGCCGAGGATTGCCGGAACGTCGAAGCCCATAAACGGATGGGTAAAGCGCAGCAACTCAAGCTCCGCACCTTTTACCGTGCCGAGAATGGTGTAATCGGTCACGCCGATACGCTGCATTACGCTTTCAACCAGATCTTTCGCCAGAATCACGGCCTGACCGTCGATCTGCACCAGCGCATAGTCGAAATCAGGTGCAATAGAGATTGCGCGGTTCGCAGGCAGAGTCCACGGCGTAGTGGTCCAGATCACCAGCGAGATTGGGCCGTTAACGTTGCTTACGGCAAATTTTGCTTTCAGTGCATCCTGATCGACCGCCTGAAAAGCAACGTCGATGGACGGAGAAGTTTTGTCGTAATACTCAACTTCCGCTTCCGCCAGCGCAGAACGGCAGTCAACGCACCAGTGTACCGGCTTCGCGCCTTTGTGCAGGTGACCGTTGCCGATGATTTTGCCCAGCGCGCGGATGATGTTGGCTTCAGTTTTGAAGTCCATGGTCAGGTACGGGTGCGACCAGTCGCCCAGCACGCCCAGACGGATAAAGTCTTTGCGTTGACCGTCAACCTGGGTCGCGCGTATTCGCGGCACTTGGCGCGGAACTCGGCGGCGGTGAATTTCTCACCCGGCTTACCGTATTCTTGCTCTACTTTCAGCTCGATCGGCAGACCGTGCAGTCCCAGCCAGGCACATACGGCGAGTCATAACCGGAAAGCCCTTTGGACTTCACGATAATGTCTTTCAGAATCTTGTTAACCGAGTGACCAATATGAATGCTGCCATTCGCATAAGGAGGGCCATCATGCAGAATGAAGGTTTTTTTGCCTTTTTTAGCCGCACGGATGATGCCGTACAGATCATCATCAGTCCAACGCGCCAGCATTCCCGGTTCGCGCTTGGCGAGATCGCCACGCATCGGGAACCCTGTTTCCGGCAAATTCAGGGTTGATTTATAGTCACTCATCAGATTCTCGGTTCCGTGTTTCGGTTTGATTACATAACAGGCTTAAGCCGGTTTTGTTAGCCCAAAAAATTCGCGGGCGGTTAATTCATCACGCGCAATCTGCGCTTTCAGTTCGTCCAGCGACGCAAATCGCTGCTCATTGCGTATTTTTTTACGCAGCACTACTTGTATATGGCGACCGTAAAGGTCCATTGCAACATCTAACAAATGCACTTCCAGCTGCTGGCGAATACCGGCAACCGTTGGGCGTGTTCCGATGTTTGCCACGCCGGGTAACGGCTTTTCACCGAGGCCCAGCACTTCTACCACATAAACCCCTTTCACCGGGGAAACCTGACGGCGTAGCGGTACATTCGCCGTCGGGAAACCTATAGTGCGCCCTAATTCATCACCGTGGACTACACGCCCGGAGATGGCAAACGGGTGCCCCAGTAAACTTTCTGCCAGAGCCAGATTGTCATCCGCCAGCGCCTGACGCACAGCGGTGCTGCTAATACGCACGCCACCTTCGCAAAAAGTTTGCGTACTAGTGATATCGAAGCCGTATTCCATGCCAGCTTTCTGTAATAACAAGAAATCGCCTTCACGACCAGCGCCAAAGCGGAAATCATCCCCTACGGCAAGAAATTTTACGCGCAAATGCTTCACCAGAAGATCGCTGATGAAATTTTGCGCGGTTAACGCCGCGAAACGCCTGTCGAAACGCACGCACAGCACGTAATCAACGCCACACTCTGCAAGGTAACGCAGTTTTTCCCGCAGCCGGGTCAGTCTTGCCGGGGCTTTATCGGTAGCAAACAGTTCCAGTGGTTGAGGTTCAAAAAGCATCACCATCACCGGTAAGTTGCGCTTGCGCCCTTCTTCCTGCAAGCCCTGTAACAGCGCGCGATGACCGCGATGCACGCCGTCGAAATTACCAATAGTCAGCACACACCCTTCTTGCGGGGCCTGGCTGAGATTATGTATGCCGCGTATCAGCTTCATGTCTGGCTCAAAACAGTGAAAATCGTCCGAGTATACCTTGTACAGCGGTCAAGGTTAACCGGCGATTGAGTACCGAAATCAGAAAGAAGTGGCTTTTCATTGCCATGGCGCAAATCACGGGAAGAAAGTGACCGCCTGCTGCAATTTTTATCGCGGAAAAGCTGTATTCACACCCCGCAAGCTGGTAGAATCCTGCGCCATCACTACGTAACGAGTGCCGGCACATTAACGGCGCTTATTTGCACAAATCCATTGACAAAAGAAGGCTAAAAGGGCATATTCCTCGGCCTTTGAATTGTCCATATAGAACACATTTGGGAGTTGGACCTTGGCTAATATCAAATCAGCTAAGAAGCGCGCCATTCAGTCTGAAAAGGCTCGTAAGCACAACGCAAGCCGTCGCTCTATGATGCGTACTTTCATCAAGAAAGTATACGCAGCTATCGAAGCTGGCGACAAAGCTGCTGCACAGAAAGCATTTAACGAAATGCAACCGATCGTGGACCGTCAGGCTGCTAAAGGTCTGATCCACAAAAACAAAGCTGCACGTCATAAGGCTAACCTGACTGCACAGATCAACAAACTGGCTTAATCGCCAATTTGCTGAAGCTTTGTGAAAAAGCCCGCGCAAGCGGGTTTTTTTATGCCTGCTGCTTTTATGATGCGTGAGAGAACACACTACCGGTTGCCAGATAGTCAAAAGATGCTGGCTTTTGCAGACACGCCGTTACACTTTCTGAACTCTTCGTGGCTTAAGAATCGTAGAACCATCGGCTGATACATTCTGAACAAGAATATCTACTCAATCTCGGTAATGACTCCAACTTACTGATAGTGTTTTATGTTCAGATAATGCCCGATGACCTTGTCATGCAGCTCCACCGATTTTGAGAACGACAGTGACTTCCGTCCCAGCCTTGCCAGATGTTGTCTCAGATTCAGATTATGTCGCTCAATGCGCTGAGTGTAACGCTTGCTGATAACGTGCAGCTTTCCCTTCAGGCGTGATTCATACAGCGGCCAGCCATCCGTCATCCATACCACGACCTCAAAGGCCGGCAGCAGGCTCAGAAGACGCTCCAGTGTGGCCAGAGTGCGTTCACCGAAGACGTGCGCCACAACCGTCCTCCGTATCCTGTCATACGCGTAAAACAGCCA
>NZ_MIIV01000008.1:0-14142 GCF_001743015.1 Shigella sp. FC1567 | reverse complement strand
AACGCGTATTTTTCAGCGACTCCTGTGCAAAATACGCTGTTGCTTTTTTAATATATCTCGCTCAAGGCGAGCTTCATTTAACGCCTTACGCAGTTGCAGAATTTCAGATTCCAGTTCAGCCACCGTGCGGGAACCAGGAGTACCGAGCCCTTTTCTGGCGGCGGTAACCCATTGTCCTAAAGTGCCTTCAGGAAGGGATAATCGGGAAGCGCCTTCACTGATCGAAAGTTGATTTTCAAGAACCGTTCTGACAGCTTCGGCTTTGAACTCTTTAGAGTAACGTTGGTTTTTTCTGCTCATTATTAGCTCCTTCTGATGCCATTCTATTTCAGGAAGGAGTGTCCGTTAAACTCAGGCTACCTCAGCATGCTGGTCACTTGCCGCAGGAGCTAATCCTAGTTTTATCGCAAGCCAGATGGGCCACACAAACGCACAAATGGTATTCAATGTTTACGGAGCATGGATGAAAGACAACAATCACGAACAGATAGAACTTCTTAACAGAAGACTATCTGAAAGTGTCCCATGCATGCCCCATAAGAAAGCGGGGTAAAATAAAAACTTGCAAAATCAATTGGTTTACCTTTAATCCCTGTCACGTTACGCGCGTGGCAGAGGCGTTACGGGTTGCTGAAACCGCAACGGACAGACGGCGGTCATCGACTGTTCAACGATGCCGATATTGACCGGATCCGCGAGATCAAACGCTGGATCGACAACGGCGTGCAGGTCAGCAAAGTTAAAATGCTGCTCAGTAATGAAAATGTTGATGTGCAGAACGGCTGGCGCGATCAGCAAGAAACATTACTGACCTACCTGCAAAGCGGCAATCTGCATAGCCTGCGAACGTGGATCAAAGAGCGCGGTCAGGATTACCCCGCCCAGACACTCACCACACATCTGTTTATTCCTCTGCGCCGACGGCTTCAGTGCCAACAACCGACTCTCCAGGCGCTGCTGGCGATCCTCGACGGCGTACTGATCAACTACATCGCCATTTGTCTGGCTTCGGCACGTAGAAAACAGGGTAAAGATGCGCTGGTGGTTGGCTGGAATATTCAGGATACCACCCGTCTGTGGCTGGAGGGCTGGATTGCCAGTCAACAAGGATGGCGCATTGATGTCCTCGCCCACTCGCTCAATCAACTACGCCCTGAACTATTCGAAGGCCGTACATTGCTGGTGTGGTGCGGTGAAAATCGAACCTCCGCCCAACAGCAGCAACTCACCAGTTGGCAAGAACAAGGCCATGATATTTTCCCACTCGGCATTTAATGATTCGTTAACAAATGCGCTTTACTGTACAATCCTTTCGTTAACATAAGGAGTGCAATATGCGCATAGCTAAAATTGGGGTCATCGCCCTGTTCCTGTTTATGGCGTTAGGCGGAATTGGTGGCGTCATGCTCGCAGGTTATACCTTTATTTTGCGTGCTGGCTAAGCGCCTGCACCAGCCTTTCAAACAGGCGGTCTGCAATGATCGCCGCCAGTGCCACCAGTAACGCCCCCTGGATCACATACGCGGTATTAAATCCGCTAAGCCCGATGATGATGGGCGTACCCAGCGTGCTGGCCCCTACCGTTGAGGCGATCGTCGCCGTACCAATGTTGATAATCACCGAAGTTCGCACGCCCGCCAGAATCACCGGAGCCGCCAGCGGTAGCTCGACCTTACGCAGTCGCTGACCACGACTCATTCCCATACCTTTCGCAACTTCTGTCACGCTGGCATCAATCGCTCCCAGCCCGGCAAGTGTCGCCTGCAGGACGGGCAGCACACCGTAAAGGATCAAGGCGATAATCGCTGGTTGCAGACCAAAGCCGATCACCGGAACGGCAATCGCCAGCACTGCGACAGGCGGAAAAGTCTGTCCAACGGCGGCAATAGTTTCCACCAGTGGGCGAAATTCCGCGCCCCACGGGCGAGTGACAGCAATTCCGGCACCAGTGCCAATGATCACCACAAACAAACTCGAAATTCCCACCAGCCAGAAATGAGCCAGTGCCAGAGCTGCAAAACTTTCTTGCTGATAAACGGGTCGTGGCAGTTGTGGGAACAAGGCAGCAAACAGCGGCTGGCTGTAAGGCAGCCAGAAAATCAGTGCCACAAACAAAGCAATGAGCCAGAACAGCGGATCGCGCAACATCTTCATACGCTTACGCCTCCTCCAGCAGATCCTGAAAATGCAGCGTGCCGCAAGGCTGGCCCTGCGTGTTCACCACCGGCAGCACCTCGCATCCCCGCGCGACAAACAGGGAGAGCGCATCGCGTAGCGTCATCTCTTCTGCCAGTGCCTCACCTTCTGCCCGTTCTTCGCGACACACGTAATCCGCCACACTACGTAACGAAAGCAGGCGCACACCCAGTTCGCTGCGCCCAAAAAACTGGCGGACAAAATCGTTTGCCGGACGAGTCAGCATCGTCAGCGGATTGCCCTGCTGCACCACTTCACCGTGATCCATCAATACCAGATGTTCTGCCAGCCGTAGCGCCTCATCAATATCATGAGTGACCAGCACAATGGTACGCCCCAGCAAACGGTGAATGCGCGTCATCTCTTGTTGCAACGCGCCGCGCGTTACCGGGTCCAGTGCGCCAAAAGGTTCATCCATCAGTAAGACTTGCGGATCGGCAGCCAGTGCGCGCGCCACTCCCACACGTTGCTGCTGACCACCGGAAAGCTGATGCGGATAACGCTCACGTAAATTTGACTCCAGCCCCAGTAGCGCCATTAATTCGTCGATACGATCGTCAATCCGCGCCCGCGACCATTTTTGTAATTGCGGCACGGTAGCGATGTTTTGCGCCACGCTCCAGTGGGGGAACAGGCCAATAGATTGAATGGCATAGCCCATCCGGCGGCGCAACTCCAGTACTGGCAGCGAGCGAATTTCTTCTCCGGCAAAGCGGATCACTCCGCTGTCATGCTCCACCAGGCGGTTAATCATTTTCAGGGTGGTGGATTTGCCGGAGCCAGATGTGCCAATCAGCACCGAAAAACTCCCTTCCTGAAAATTGAGATTGAGATCGTTAACGGCTTTTTGTGCGCCGAACAGTTTGCTGACATGGCTAAATTCAATCATTACGTTTCACCTTCAGCAGTGCGATAAGCAAATCGAACAGCGCGTCGGTAAGCACCGCCAGAACAATTACCGGGATCACCCCCAGCAACACTAAATCAATGGCGCTGCTTAGCAGCCCCTGGAAAACCAGCGCACCAAAACCGCCTGCGCCGATTAACGCCGCAATCACCGCCATACCTACAGTTTGCACCATCACCACCCGCAGGCTGCGCAGAAATACCGGTAACGCCAGTGGTAACTGAACATGCAGGAATCGCTGCGCCCCGCTCATGCCCATCGCTCTGGCACTCTCCAGCACATCGCGCGGGATCTGGTTCAAACCGACTACCACGCCGCGCACCAGCGGCAGCAAGGCATAGAGCACCAGCGCAATCAGTGCGGGTGTCATTCCGGTTCCTGCTATGCCGAGCTTCCCCAGCCACGGAAAGGCCGTCACCAGCGCGGCAAGCGGCGCAATCAACAGGCCAAAGAGCGCCACCGAAGGCACGGTCTGAATGACATTGAGCAGAGAAAAAATTGCCCCCTGCCGAGCAGTGGAAAAGTAGCACCAGATGCCCAACGGCACACCAATCACTAACGCAGGCAGCACCGCACCAAACAGCAACGTCAGATGTTGTGCCAGCGCGTCGTCAAACACATCCTGACGGTTGGCGTATTCTTTCATTAGTGAGAGATCGTTAAGCGTGCCGGAGTACAGCAACCACAGCGGAATAATGGCAATCTGCATATGCAACAACCAGCGCCACAGCGGATGCGTGGAGATTCGGCGGATGGCATCGCTACAGGCCAGCAATGCCAGCGCCGCAGCCAGCCAGAAACCACTGCCGAGGCTGGTACGCGCCAGCGCACTGCCATTTTGCGCCAGTTGTGTCGCCGCCTTTCCCGCGCCCCACACCAGCAATACGAAGACGAATTGCGCCAGAATGAGTGCACAAATGCTGCCTTTTTTACCGGGAATAAAACAGGCCGTCAGCCAGGCGCAACCAACGCCCACCAGCATCCAGATCGTTTGCGGCCACAGCTGCCAGAGATGACGCCCCTCACCCGAAACTAAACGATTAGGCGCGTAACTGATAAACGGCAGCGCCGCTGCGATTGCCGTCAGCAACAGCAGCAGCGCCAGAACAGGATTAATACGGAAATAAGTCACGGGAAATTACTTCGTCCACCCTTTTTGTTTCAGGTAGTCGGCAGCCACTTTTTTGGCATCCAGTCCTTCCACAGCAATGCTGGCATTCAGTTGCTGCAATGTTTTTGCATCGAGGCTGGCGAAGACTGGCTGTAGCCACTGTGCCATTTGCGGATACTCCTTCAACACCGACTCACGCACCACTGGTGCAGGCGCGTAGATAGGTTGCACACCTTGCGGATCGCTTAAGGTTTGCAGCCCCAGCGCCGCTACCGGGCCGTCAGTGCCGTAAGCCATTGCAGCATTAACGCCAGAGATTTGCTGGGCAGCGGCTTTGATCGTCACCGCCGTGTCGCCACCAGCCAGTGACAGCAACTGATCCTGACCGAGCTTAAAGCCATAGGCTTTTTCAAACGCGGGTAACGCATCGGCGCGTTCGATAAACTCTGCCGAGGCTGCCAGTTTGAAGGTGCCGCCCTCTTTCAGATAACGACTCAGGTCGGCAAGCGAAGTGAGTTTATTTTTCTCTGCCACATCCTGACGCACGGCGATAGTCCAGGTGTTATTTGCAGGCGCGGGCGTCAGCCAGATTAACTTGTTGTGCTCCGAATCGAGCTTTTTGACTTTCTCGTAACCTTGCTGCGCGTTTTTCCACGCTGCATCGTTTTCATCTTTAAAGAAGAAAGCGCCATTGCCGGTATATTCCGGATAGATATCCAGTTCACCGGAAGTAATCGCCCCGCGCACCACAGGAGTCGTTCCGAGTTGCACTTTATTCACCGTCGGTACGCCGTGGCTTTCCAGCACCTGCAAGATGATGTTGCCGAGTAGCGCGCCTTCGGTATCGATTTTTGAACCGACTTTAACGGGGGAAGCCGCCTGTAGCGGCAGGCTCACGGCTGCCAACATAACCAGTGAACCTGCCCAGACCTTTGAGAGTGGCATGATGCTTTCCTCATTCTTTTACTGTTGTTTTCAGCGAATTAAGAGAAAAGCATAGTTGATAATGACAGAGTTAGCCTGAGCGGAAGGATTCAGTTGCAGAATCAGATAAATACTTAAAGGGCATATTTTGCCCGGCGTTTCTTGCCGGATGCGGCGTAAACGCCTTATCCGGCCTACAAAGGTCGAAAATTCAGCAAGTTAAGATATGAACATCAGGCAAAGGGCGCAAACGTCGCGCCCTTACTAAAGCATTACAGCAACTCAAACTCGCCTTTCTTAACGCGTGCGGAATCAGTGCCGATAAAGACATTGAACTTGCCAGGCTCGGCGTCATATTTCATCTGTTGATTCCAGAACTTCAGCGCCTCGATATCAATCGGGAAGCTGACAGTCTGAGTTTCGCCCGGTTTCAGGGTGATTTTCTCAAAGCCTTTCAGCTGCTTCACTGGACGGCTCATGGAAGCCGTCACATCCTGCAAGTACATCTGTACTACCGTGGCCCCTTCGCGTTTACCGGTGTTCGTCACCTGCACGCTGGCCGTCACTTTGCCGTCACGCTTCATGGTCGGCGCAGAAAGTTTCACATCAGAGACGGTGAAAGTGGTATAGCTCAGACCATAGCCGAACGGATAAAGCGCCCCGTTAGCTTCATCAAAATAACGCGAAGTGTATTTGTTCGGCTTGTCGGCATTATACGGACGACCGGTGTTCAGATGGCTGTAGTACACCGGGATCTGCCCGACAGAACGCGGGAAGGACATCGGCAGCTTGCCGGACGGGTTGTAATCGCCAAACAACACATCGGCAATTGCATTACCGCCTTCAGTCCCCGCAAACCAGGTTTCCAGAATCGCATCAGCCTGCTGATCTTCTTTCACCAGCGCCAGCGGACGCCCGTTCATCAGCACCAGCACCAGCGGTTTACCGGTGGCTTTCAGCGCCGCAATCAAGTCACGTTGGCTTTGCGGAATAGTGATATCGGTACGGCTGGAGGCCTCGTGCGCCATCCCCTGTGCTTCACCGACCACAGCCACCACCATATCAGATTGTTTCGCCGTCTGCACCGCTTCATCAATCATCTCTTGCGGCGAGCGCGGATCGACTTTGACCGCTTCTTCATACTGATTCAGGAAATCGATAATGCCTTTGTCACTGGTAACGTTCGCCCCTTTGGCATACAGCACTTTACCGTTTTCACCGACGGCATTTTTAATCCCGGTCAGTACGGTCACGGATTGATCGGCAACACCGGCTGCGGACCAGCTGCCCATCACGTCGCGTTTACTGTCCGCCAGTGGCCCAACCACCGCAATGGTGGCCGATTTTTTCAGCGGTAACGTTTCGAGACGGTTTTTCAGCAACACCAGGCTTTCGCGCGCCACTTCACGTGCTTCTTTACGGTGCAGGCGGCTTTCGGCATTGGTATCCACCGGGTCAGACTCTTTCGGCCCCAAATGGCTGTATGGGTCGTTAAACAATCCCATATCATATTTAACGTTCAGTACATGGCGGGCAGCATCGTCCAGCTCTTCCATCGTCACTTTGCCGGATTTGATCAACCCAGGCAGATACTTCGAGTAATACTCGTCGCTCATACTCATGTTGATTCCGGATTTCAGCGCCACGCGCACCGCATCTTCCGGGTCTGCCGCCGTGCCATGTTTAATCAGCTCTTTGATTGCACCGTGATCGGAAACGGTGATGCCTTTAAAGCCCCACTGGTCGCGCAGAACATCTTTCAGCAGCCAGGAATCGGAGGTGGCTGGCGTGCCGTTCAGCGAGTTCAGCGCCACCATCACCGCGCCGCTGCCTGCGTCCAGCCCCGCTTTGTACGGCGGCATATAATCATTAAACAGGCGCTGCGGACTCATATCGACGGTGTTGTACTCTTTACCGCCTTCTACCGCGCCGTATGCGGCAAAGTGTTTGACGCTGGTCATCACCGAGTAGCGATCTGCCGGGCTTTTACCCTGCATCGCTTCCACCATGGTTTTACCCATTGTTGAGGTGAGATACGTATCTTCGCCAAAACCTTCGGAAGCACGTCCCCAGCGCGGATCGCGCGAGACATCGACCATCGGTGCCCAGGTCATATTCAGGCCATCATCTGCCGCTTCATAAGCAGAGACACGTCCGACCGTTTTCACTGCATCGAGGTTAAAAGACGAGGCCAGACCGAGGCTAATCGGGAACACCGTGCGCTGACCGTGCAGCACGTCGTAAGCAAAGAAAAGAGGAATTTTCAGGCGGCTTAATTCCATCACCTGATCCTGCATGGCGCGGATATCCTGACGGGTTACGGTGTTGAAAATCGCCCCAACCTGACCGTCTTTGATCATCTCGCGGATCGCCTCTTTCGGGTTATCCGGGCCGACGCTGATTAAGCGCAGCTGACCAATTTTCTCATCAACTGTCATTTTCTTAAGCAATTCGGTGACGAACGCATCCCGCGCTTCGGGCGTGAATGGATGGTTGCCGAATAAATCATCCGCCAGTGCTGGCTGCAGGGCCAGACTCACCGCGATTCCTACTGAACATAGCCATTTCATATGGATTTTTCTTCCTCTGTTGCCCGACGAGGCAGCGAAAATGGTGCAAAAACCGTAGTTTGCCATAAGCATGATGGAGAGAGAAAAAGAATGCTCAGTTTATTGTCTGAATTTTCAAAATATTCACTCGCTGAATTGTCATACAAGGCGCTATTCTAGTTTGTGATATTTTTTCGCCACCACAAGGAGTGGAAAATGTCTTCCATGACAACAACTGATAATAAAGCCTTTTTGAATGAACTTGCCCGTCTGGTCGGTCATTCACACCTGCTCACCGATCCCGCAAAAACGGCCCGCTATCGCAAGGGCTTCCGTTCTGGTCAGGGCGACGCGCTGGCTGTCGTTTTCCCTAGCTCACTACTGGAATTGTGGCGGGTGCTGAAAGCCTGTGTCACCGCCGACAAAATTATTCTGATGCAGGCTGCCAATACAGGCCTGACCGAAGGATCGACGCCAAACGGTAACGACTATGATCGCGATATCGTGATCATCAGCACCCTGCGTCTCGACAAGCTGCACGTTCTTGGCAAGGGCGAACAGGTGCTGGCCTATCCGGGCACCACGCTCTATTCGCTGGAAAAAGCCCTCAAACCGCTGGGACGCGAACCGCACTCAGTGATTGGATCATCGTGTATAGGCGCATCGGTCATCGGCGGTATTTGTAACAACTCCGGCGGCTCACTGGTGCAACGTGGCCCGGCGTATACCGAAATGTCGTTATTCGCGCGTATAAATGAAGACGGCAAACTGACGCTGGTGAACCATCTGGGGATTGATCTGGGCGAAACGCCGGAGCAGATCCTTAGCAAGCTGGATGATGATCGCATCAAAGATGACGATGTGCGTCACGATGGTCGTCACGCCCACGATTATGACTATGTCCACCGCGTTCGTGATATTGAAGCCGACACGCCCGCACGTTATAACGCCGATCCTGATCGGTTATTTGAATCTTCTGGTTGCGCCGGGAAGCTGGCGGTCTTTGCAGTACGTCTAGATACCTTCGAAGCGGAAAAAAATCAGCAGGTGTTTTATATCGGCACCAACCAGCCGGAAGTGCTGACCGAAATCCGCCGTCATATTCTGGCTAACTTCGAAAATCTGCCGGTTGCCGGGGAATATATGCACCGGGATATCTACGATATTGCGGAAAAATACGGCAAAGACACCTTCCTGATGATTGATAAGTTAGGCACCGACAAGATGCCGTTCTTCTTTAATCTCAAGGGACGCACCGATGCGATGCTGGAGAAAGTGAAATTCTTCCGTCCGCATTTTACTGACCGTGCGATGCAAAAATTCGGTCACCTGTTCCCCAGCCATTTACCGCCGCGCATGAAAAACTGGCGCGATAAATACGAGCATCATCTGCTGTTAAAAATGGCGGGCGATGGCGTCGGTGAAGCCAAATCGTGGCTGGTAGATTATTTCAAACAGGCCGAAGGCGATTTCTTTGTCTGTACGCCGGAGGAAGGCAGCAAAGCGTTTTTACACCGTTTCGCCGCTGCGGGCGCAGCAATTCGTTATCAGGCGGTGCATTCCGATGAAGTCGAAGACATTCTGGCGTTGGATATCGCTCTGCAGCGTAACGACACCGAGTGGTATGAGCATTTACCGCCGGAGATCGACAGCCAGCTGGTGCACAAGCTCTATTACGGCCATTTTATGTGCTATGTCTTCCATCAGGATTACATAGTGAAAAAAGGCGTGGATGTGCATGCGTTGAAAGAACAGATGCTGGAACTGCTACAGCAGCGTGGCGCGCAATACCCTGCCGAGCATAACGTCGGTCATTTGTATAAAGCACCGGAGACGTTGCAGAAGTTTTATCGCGAGAACGATCCGACCAACAGTATGAATCCGGGGATCGGTAAAACCAGTAAGCGGAAAAACTGGCAGGAAGTGGAGTAAAAATTACGGATGGCATAGTATCGCCATCCGTCATTCACTTAATCGTTCTGTGCCGTCTGCCCCGCCGCCGCCATTTGGGCGGCTTTTTGTTTTTTATAGCTCAACGCTGCTGCTGGAACAGGCATCACTTTACCGGTTTCAATCCAGGTACGCAGGCGGCTGGCATCGGCAAAATGGGTATATTTGCCAAACGCATCCATCACTACCAGCGCCACCGGTTTATTATTGATAACCGTACGCATCACCAGACAATGGCCCGCCGCATTGGTAAAACCGGTTTTGGTTAACTGAATATTCCAGTTATCGCGATACACCAGATGGTTAGTATTGCGGAACGGCAGCGTATACGTCGGGTTAGAGAAGGTTGCCATATCTTCCCGGGTAGTACTTAACTGCCCGATCAACGGATATTGTTTGCTGGCAATGAGCAGTTTGGTTAAGTCACGGGCAGTTGAAACGTTATGCACCGACAATCCGGTAGGTTCAACAAAGCGCGTGTTGTTCATTCCGAGCGATTTCGCTTTCGCATTCATTGCCTTAATAAAGGCTTTGTAACCACCGGGATAATGGTGTGCAAGGCTTGCCGCCGCGCGGTTTTCTGAAGACATCAGCGCCAGCAACAGCATATCTTTACGGCTGATTTCGCTATTCAGTCGTACGCGCGAATAGACCCCTTTCATCTCCGGCGTCTGGCTGATATCCACTTTTAGTTTTTCATCCAGCGGCAGTCGTGCATCCAGCACAACCATCGCGGTCATTAATTTGCTGATAGACGCAATCGGACGCACCAGATCCGGGTGGTTCGAGTAGATCACTTTGTTGGTATTCAGATCAACAATCATCGCGCTACCGGAGGCAATTTCAGGTTGTGAAGCGGTGATAGCGGCTGCCGTTTTCGCAACGGCCTGCGGTGCCAAAGGCACAGCCAGCATCAGGGCCAGGCTAAATAAAGAAACTCGAAATTTCGGCATGATGAGCATTCAGATAGTGGTTCACGCGCACAGGTTGCGCACCGCCGGAGTAAGGATTTACTGAGGCTAGCGACGCCATCATAACGAGCAAAAAGTGCGATCGTCAAAGGAGAATCGTGAGGAAATGCTGCATTGCTGACATTTACGCCAGCAATGCAACGTCAAAGAACTTTCTAGAACAAACGATAACCGTAGCCCCATAGTATAACGGTTAGGGCGAGCAGCACTTCCAGTACCAGCACGCCAATCGCCAGCGTCGAACTAGAGAAGCTAAGGCCTTCCTCTTTGTTGATATTCAGGAAGCTCGGAATACCAAGGTAAAGCAGGTAGCCGGTGTAAAACAGCGCCACCGTGCCGACCAGCGCACACAACCAGACCAGTGGATAAAGCGCCACCAAACCGCTTAAAAACAGCGGAGTTGCAACGTAGCCCGCGAAGACCATGCAGTGCGCAAGTGACGGACGCTGCGGATAATTACGCGCCATCCACCAGATGACCCGCCCCATTACCGCAACCCCAGCCAGCATAACGCCATAAAACAGGACAGCCAGCGCCAGTCCGGTAAACCAGGATAACTTCAGGATAGTGCCATCGCCAAAATTCCAGCCAATCTGTGTAGTGCCAATGAAGGCGCAAATCACCGGAATCGCCGCCATCAGCAAAACGTGGTGGGTGTAATGGTGAGAAATCGTTTCGTTTTCGCGATTAATCACCTGCATTTCACGATCGGGATGGGAAAACAGTCCCCAGACATGGCTCATACCGCCCCCTTGTTGTGAGTTCATGAACCTGACAGTTCAAGTATAAGTCAGCTTGTGATTATTTTTTGTTCGCTCATGTAATTTGCACCGTCTGATGTACGTCCTTTTTCAGCGTGAATGATTTCCAGGGTGTATGCTTACAGGCAACCAAAGGGAGACAGACTGGCCTATGGATCTCAATACACTCATCTCACAATATGGTTATGCCGCGCTGGTGATCGGTAGCCTGGCGGAAGGTGAAACCGTGACTTTGCTGGGAGGCGTTGCGGCACATCAGGGGCTATTAAAGTTCCCGCTGGTGGTACTTTCTGTGGCGCTTGGCGGCATGATTGGCGACCAGGTGCTTTATCTGTGCGGGCGGCGGTTTGGCGGCAAGCTGTTACGCCGTTTCTCGAAACATCAGGATAAAATTGAGCGGGCGCAGAAACTTATCCAACGCCATCCGTATCTGTTTGTCATTGGTACGCGCTTTATGTATGGCTTTCGGGTGATTGGCCCGACGCTGATTGGTGCCAGCCAGCTGCCGCCGAAAATCTTTCTGCCGCTGAATATTCTCGGCGCATTTGCCTGGGCGTTGATTTTTACCACTATTGGTTACGCTGGTGGTCAGGTGATTGCGCCGTGGTTGCACAATCTCGACCAGCATTTGAAGCACTGGGTCTGGTTGATTCTGGTCGTGGTTCTGGTGGTGGGCGTGCGCTGGTGGCTGAAACGGCGCGGGAAGAAAAAGCCGGATCATCAGGCGTAAAACCATTGCCCTGGGTAAGGCGTTCGCGCCGCATCCGACATCCGGTGCACCATGCCTGATGCGACGCTTGTGCGTCTTATCATGCCTACCAAAATTTTACCCATTGAAATAACCACGCACCTCACTGCGCTATTCTGGGTTGAACTGCGGATTCGCCAACATAAAGCCGCCATCCACTATCAACGACTGCCCGGTGGTGTAATTTGCGCCCTCTGAGCACAGCCACGCTACCAGGCTGGCAATCTCATGCGTTGCGCCAAAACGCCGCAGAGGAATCGAAGGCTCCGCGTCGGGCTTCACGTCGCTGTCATCCATGCCATTCATTGGCGTGGCGATCGCCCCAGGCGCGACTGCGTTCACCAAAATCTTATGCCTGACCAGCTCCAGCGCCATCGCTTTGGTTAACCCACCGAGCGCATGTTTAGCGGCTGTGTAGGCGCTGGCATCCGGCAGCGGCGTATGTTCATGTACCGATGTAATGTTGATGATGCGACCGCCCTGCCCTTGTTTCACCATCTGGCGGGCCGCAATTTGTGAGCATAAAAATGCACCATCGACATCAACGGTAAAAATCTTGCGCCACTCATCGAAAGCCATATCAAGAAACGGCGCTTTGGTCATTGCGCCCGCATTATTCACCAGCACATCAATACGCCCCAGCCGTTGAATGAGTTTCTCCAGCGCTGCGCACCTTCTGGCAGTTTACCGAGATCCAGCTGCACGATCTCCGCACGTACGCCGTGGCTAACTACCTCACGCGCGGTATCTTTTGCCCCTTCTTCATCTGAGTGCCAGGTAATGCCAATATCAAACCCTTGCTGCGCCAGTAATAACGCGCACTCTTTGCCGATCCCCGAATCGGAGGCGGTAATAATCGCAACCTGTGCCATCGAGTTCTCCACTTAACGCTGAATAAACGTTAAGTATAGAAGGCGCATATCATCAGCGTTTGTAACCCCCGCCCAACGCACCAGTGAGTTGAATGGAGGCATCCAGCCACTGCCCTTGCAATAACAGGCCATTGGCCCGCTCACGCAGCGCGGGGATTCTGGCTTCGCTGACGCGGGAACCAGCAATGATGCCCGCGTTAAAGCGCGCCTGCGCAAGACCTACCACACGCAAGGTATCGCGCTCAATTTGCGCCTGATGCTGGTTTTTCTCCGCAAGTGTCTGAACCTGACTGGCTGCCCGCGCCACGTCATTCACCGCTTCAACCACCGCTTTGTTGTAGCTGGCGATAGACAAGTTGCTTTCGGCTTTTGCGATATCGAGATTGGCGTTAAGACGACCACTATCGAAAATGGGTAGCGTCAGGCCTGCCGTAACGCCCATTTGCTGCGCGGAATGACGGAACAGATCGCTTAAGTGCAACGCATCCTGTTGCAGGAAGGCCATCAGGTTGATGTCAGGATAAAATGCCGCTTTTGCCGCATCAATGGTGCTTAGCGATGACTCAACGTACCAGTGCGCCGCCTGCAAATCTGCCCGCCGGGCCAGTAAGGAGTACCCCAGTTCATCAGGAAGCTGGCTTGCCACTTTCGGCAACGCGACCGGTTTAAGCTTCAATGACTTTGTCTGGTTATTTGTAAGTGCGCTTAACCGTGCCTCAATAATTTTCATTTTCCCCGCGACATCGTTGAGCTGCTGCCGGGTTTTGCTGGCATTAATATCGGTTTCCACACCTTCAACTGAAGAAGTAATCCCGTTCTGATATAGCTGGCGATCGGTCGCGATAATGGTGTTCTGCTCTTTTTCTATTTGCTGCAAGACCGTGTTTAACGCCGCCTGGGTTTGGGTAATGACTCCAACTTACTGATAGTGTTTTATGTTCAGATAATGCCCGATGACCTTGTCATGCAGCTCCACCGATTTTGAGAACGACAGTGACTTCCGTCCCAGCCTTGCCAGATGTTGTCTCAGATTCAGATTATGTCGCTCAATGCGCTGAGTGTAACGCTTGCTGATAACGTGCAGCTTTCCCTTCAGGCGTGATTCATACAGCGGCCAGCCATCCGTCATCCATACCACGACCTCAAAGGCCGA
>NZ_MIIV01000007.1:0-14153 GCF_001743015.1 Shigella sp. FC1567 | reverse complement strand
TTTCTGGTGCGTACCGGGCTGAGAGGCGGTGTAAGTGAACTGTAGTTGCCATGTTTTACGGCAATGAGAGCAGAGATAGCGCTGATGTCCGGCAGTGCTTTTGCCGTTACGCACCACGCCTTCAGTAGCGGAGCAGGAAGGACATCTGATGGAAATGGAAGCCACGCAAGCACCTTAAAATCACCATCATACACTAAATCAGTAAGTTGGCAGCATTACCTACATTCCCTATGTATTATATATTAATTAATATTCATTGATTATATGAATATAAGCAGACTGCTCGTTAAGAACGATACAGGAATATTTAATTGGCGTCAGTGAGCGAATGACTTAATTTTGTAAGTCGCTGTAACGGTGAATATAACCCATTAGCAGATAATATTTATTAAGGGGTTATGTTTTATTTGCTGAATATATAAAAAGAGTCATTAAGAAGGCCAGAATTCTCTGGCCCGGGTTAAATTAATGGTTGGAGAACCAGTTCAGTTTATCGCGCAGGCCAACAACCCGACCAATAATAATTAGCGATGGACTGTTCATTTGCTGAGCAAGTTCACCGAGTTGCGTGAGCGTACCGTCAATCACGCGCTGCGTGACTGCCGTTCCGTTTTCGACAATTGCCACCGGCATTTCGCCAGGCATACCGTGTTCAATCAGCTTTTGCTGAATAGTCGCGGCCTGATTCAACCCCATATAGAACACCAGCGTCTGTTTTTCTGCCGCCAGGTTTTCCCAGTCCAGCTCGCCACCGGTTTTTAAGTGTCCGGTAATTAAGCGTACGCTCTGGGCATAATCGCGATGCGTGAGTGGAATACCCGAATAGGCAGAGCAACCAGAAGCTGCGGTAATACCCGGAACCACCGAGAACGGAATACCCGCGTTGCACAGTGTTTCCAGCTCTTCGCCACCACGGCCAAAAATAAACGGATCGCCACCTTTCAGCCGCACCACGCGTTTGCCTTTTTGCGCTTCCCGCAGCAGGATCTGGTTAATCTCTTCCTGCGGTACACAGTGGTATCCCGCGCGTTTGCCGACGAAAACGCGATCAGCATCGCGGCGTACCAGATTCATAATATCGTCAGAAACCAGACGGTCGTAGACCACCACATCTGCCTGCTGAATTTGTTGCAGTCCTTTCAGCGTCAGCAGCCCGGCATCGCCCGGACCTGCACCAACCAGCACCACTTCACCGCGATGGTCGAGCGGTTCGTTGATTAACTGTTCGGTCGTTTCAGTAATGGCTTTCTGATCGTTGTTTGCCAGCGACTGCGCCAGGCGGTCGTTAACGAACAATTTCTCCCAGAAACGGCGACGCTCACTCATCGTGGTGAACTGTTGTTTCACTCGCCCGCGTAATTGCCCGGCATATTTCGCCACCTGGCCCAGATGCAACGGCAGCAGTGATTCGAGTTTTTCGCGCAACAGGCGCGCCAGAACCGGAGAGGTGCCGCCAGAGGAGACCGCTACCATTAGCGGTGAGCGGTCAATAATCGACGGCATAATAAAGCTGGCGGCTTTCGGCGCATCGACTACGTTACAGAAGATGCGACGAGCTTCAGCGGCTTCGCTGACGCGCTGGTTAAGCGTGTCATCATCCGTCGCTGCAATCGCCAGCCAGCAGGTGTCGAGAAGGCTTTCATCAAATGGCCCTTCGACGAGGGTTAACATGCCTGCATCTGCCCATGCGGTGAACTGTGGAATAAACGCTAATGCATTCACCGTTAAGCGAGCGCCTGCGTCTAACAGCAACCTTGCTTTGCGTTCCGCGACATCACCACCGCCGACAATCAGACAGTCGCGATCGCGTAATTGGCAAAATATAGGCAAATGATCCACGTAAAAACCCCTTAGTAATTAACCGGCAGCCGTTTCAGTTTGATTAAATTTGTCCGCAACCGGACGATTCGATTTCGGCGTAGCATACCAATAACCCAATCCCATGAATACGGCACCTGATAAAGTATTACCCAGCGTCACCCACAGCAGGTTATGACCAATACCCGCCAGCGTGTAGGCTTCGCTGTGGTTGCCGAACCAGGAGAGCGCGAACAGCGTCATGTTAGCGATAGAGTGCTCGTAGCCGGACGCGATAAATGCCAGCAGACACCACCAGATAGCGATAAATTTCGCCGCCCCTTCAGTGCGCAGCGCCATCCAGATTGCCAGGCAAACCAGCCAGTTACACAATGCACCTTTGAAGAAGAGTACCATTGCCGGTGCAGTGGTTTTAGCCAGCGCGACGGAGTGAACGATGCTGGTATCTACCGGCAGCAGGCTACCGCCGCCCCAGCTATAGAGCATGGCAACGAAGACGGAACCGACCAGGTTACCCAGCCAGGTTTGCGGCAGGATTGCCCACATTTGCCCGTGGCTGATGCTGCCGCTTTTACCCCAAAGGTGAGGAACATGGTGTGTCCGGTGAACAGTTCAGAACCGGCGATAATCACCAGCGTTAAGGCGATACCAAAGGTCGCGCCCATCACCAGCGGACGTACGGACGGGTCGAGCAAATTACCGAGCGTGAAAATCAAGATGATCCCAAGACCCACATACGCGCCCGCCATGGCGGAGCTGACCCAAAAGCCGAGCGGGTTATTTGCCGACAGGCGTGCAATGCGCGCAGCGTTAGCCGCACACTTATTAATAGTGTCTGTAAACATTTGATTATCCTTTAAAAAATAAAAACAAAAAAATAAAACAAAAAGTTTAAAAAATGTCCTGCAATATACCGAAGGTAATTACAGGACCATGCAAAAAGGGGAGGCATTGCGCCTCCCGTTAAAACATTAACCG
Organism: Shigella sp. FC1567; assembly: GCF_001743015.1. Lineage (NCBI taxonomy): Bacteria > Pseudomonadati > Pseudomonadota > Gammaproteobacteria > Enterobacterales > Enterobacteriaceae > Shigella > Shigella sp. FC1567. Next base: position 11,357 of record NZ_MIIV01000007.1, on the reverse strand, counting down.
CGCAGCTGCACCACGCCGTCTTTCACTCGTGCTTCGTAATGTTTGACGGAAAACTGTTCGTCTTCCATGCACAAGCCATCACTTAAGCGAAAACGCTGTTTTTTCAGCGGGCTGGCGACCCACAGCTCGCCCTGGTGTTCCGCAATCAGCCCGCGTGACAGCACGCTGGACTCGAAGAACGGATCGATGTTGCTGATCGCAAACACCTGGTCGCTGTGATACGGGCGGAAAATCGCGACCTGCTCGTCGCCTAACAGCGCGCAGACGCCGGTTTCAGGCAGGATGTCATCGATTTTGCAGATGTCTTTCCACTGGCTCATGCGTTGTCCTCCACCAGAGTTACCGGGATACGTTCATACGGCGTTGCCGGACGTGCTGTTCGCGCTCTGGCACCATCTGCACGTTCGGGTCACGCTTGTCGCTGTTGATGAAGTGTTTGAAGCGAGTCTGCGCGGACGGTGTATTGACCGTTTCAGTCCACTCACACACTACCGCTTCACGCAGCGCGCCATCTCTTCTTCCAGATGAGCGTTCAGCCCCAGTTTGTCGTCAATGATCACCGCTTTCAGGTAATCGATGCCGCCTTCGAGGTTTTCTAACCACGGCGCGGTACGCGTCAGTTTGTCGGCGGTACGGATGTAGAACATCATGAAGCGGTCGAGATATTTGATCAGCGTTTCGCGATCGATATCAGCTGCCAGCAGATCCGCATGACGCGGTTTCATGCCGCCGTTGCCGCAAACATACAGGTTCCAGCCTTTTTCAGTGGCGATAATACCCACGTCTTTACCCTGAGCTTCTGAACATTCACGGGTACAGCCGGAGACACCGAACTTCATTTTGTGCGGCGTACGGATGCCTTTGTAGCGGTTTTCCAGTTCCACGCCGAGGCCGACGCTGTCGCCAACGCCGTAGCGGCACCAGGTGCTACCCACGCAGGTTTTCGCCATACGCAGTGCTTTCGCATAGGCATGACCGGTTTCGAAGCCGGCTTCAATCAGCTGACGCCAGATCTCTGGCAGATCGTCTTTCTGTGCGCCAAACATCGCCAGGCGCTGGGAACCGGTGATTTTGGTGTAGAGATTAAATTCACGCGCGATACGACCCACTGCCATCAGCCCTTCCGGGGTGATTTCACCGCCCGGAGAACGCGGGATCACCGAGTAGGTCCCGTCTTTCTGGATGTTAGCGAGGAAGTTGTCGTTAGAATCTTGCAGCGGAGTATGTTCTGGCTTCAGAATGTATTCGTTCCAGCAGGAGGCCAGCAGCGAACCGACGGTCGGTTTACAAACTTCACAACCGTAGCCTTTGCCGTGTTTCGCCAGCAGTTCTTCGAAGGTTTTAATGCCTTCAACGCGGATCAAATGGAACAGTTCCTGACGCGAATAAGCAAAGTGTTCGCACAGGTTGTTGTTAACTTCGATGCCCTGTTTCGCCAGTTCCGCGTTCAGTACCTGAGTGACCAGCGGGATACAGCCACCGCAGCCAGTACCCGCTTTGGTTTCAGCTTTCAGCGCCGCAACTGTGTGGCAGCCTTTGTTGATGGCAGCAATCAGATCACCTTTAGTGACGTCGAAGCAGGAGCAGATTTGCGCGCTGTCCGGCAGTTTATCAACACCGATAGACGGCTTACCGCTACCCGAGTGCGCCGGCAGAATCAGAGAATCCGGGTTTTCCGGCAGCTCGATAGCATTCAGCACCAGTTGCAGCAAGTTACCGTAGTCGCTGGTATCGCCCACCAGTACCGCACCGAGCAGGGTTTTGTTGTCTTCGCTGACGATCAGGCGTTTGTAGATCTCTTTGCTTTCGTCGAGGTAAACGTAGCTACGTGCGCCAGGCGTGCGACCATGAGCATCACCAATACCGCCTACGTCCACGCCCAGCAGTTTCAGCTTGGCGCTAAGGTCAGCACCTTCAAAGGCGTTTTCGCTACCGAGAATATGGTCAACGGCGACCTGCGCCATTTTGTAGCCAGGTGCTACCAGACCAAATATACGGTTGTTCCAGCTTGCGCATTCACCGATAGCGTAGATATCCGGATCGGAAGTTTGGCAGGAATCATTAATGACGATACCCCCACGCGGAGCAACGTCCAGACCACACTGGGTTGCCAGCTTATCGCGCGGACGGATACCGGTAGAGAAGACGATAAAGTCGACTTCCAGTTCGCTGCCGTCGGCAAAACGCATGGTTTTACGTGCTTCGACACCTTCCTGCACAATCTCAAGGGTGTTTTTGCTGGTGTGAACGCGCACGCCCATACTTTCGATTTTGCGACGCAGCTGCTCGCCACCCATCTGATCAAGCTGTTCCGCCATCAGCATAGGGGCAAATTCGATAACGTGGGTTTCAATACCTAAGTTTTTCAGCGCGCCAGCGGCTTCCAGACCTAACAGGCCGCCACCAACAACGGCACCGCGTTTGCTGCGACGGGCGCAGGATTCAATGGCGTTGAGGTCTTCAATGGTGCGATAGACAAAGCAGTCCTGAGTATCAGAACCTTTGATTGGTGGGATCCACGGGTAGGAACCGGTTGCCATGATCAGCTTGTCATAAAAAACGGTACGTCCGGCGCTGGAGTGAATCACCTTCTCCTGACGGTTGATGGTGATAGCGCGTTCGCCGACCAGAACTTTGATGCCGTGTTTCTCGTAGAAGCCTTCGCGCACCAGCGACAGCTCTTCGGCGGTGTGGTGAGAGAAGTAAGACGAGAGGTGTACGCGGTCATAAGCGATGCGCGGTTCTTCACAGAAAACGGTAATATCAAAGTTGGCCGCATCAGATTTATCAAGAAGATCTTCGATAAAGCGATGGCCGACCATACCGTTACCGATAATTGCGAGTCTGACTTTGCTCATTTTTGCCTCGATTTCTTTTCTATTACCGCCTACCTTAACGATTCAGCAACCCCGCTTATTGATGTAAATCAAATTCACCTTTATATACCCCTTAAGGGGTATATTGCTGATTTGTATAAATTTTCTTAAGTCACGGAATTGTCTGACATTTCATGTTTGTGCAAAAAATAGACAAAATGAACGGGTTTATAGAAATAGATGCACGTAGCGGGGTTAGAGAGGAAAAGGCCGGACGACGATAGTGCCGTCCGGCATTAGCAATTAATGAGAGGTCAGGGTGTTATGCTGACGGTGACGGCTGACGAAACCTAACAGGAAGCACATCACAAAGACGACAGCGTACAGACCGTTTGCTGTAAGCAGTGCCGCCTGCGGACCGCTATGTTCAACAATCGGGCCGGTAACCACAAAGGTCAACATAGTACCGATGGTTCCGCAGGTCAGGACAAAGTTAACCAGTTTTGGCGACGGTACTTTGGTCTGCTGTGAACCCAGGGTGATGATGGTGGTATAGATCGCGCTGGAGAAGAAGCCCAGAGCGAGAATTGACCACGCCATATGTGCTGGTGTTCCGGTGTTAAAGACGTACATCAGAATCGCAGCCAGACCAGCCAGTACGGTCAGAATGCGTTGCAAATCAAAGAAGCGAAGAATAAAGCTGAACGCCCACATGCCGACCATGTATGACATCCAGAAGTTACTCACCAGCGTGCCCGCGTCGTTCAGGCTCATGCCCAGGCCTTTGGCATACTCAGGCACCCAGGAGATAAAACCTAACTGACCGAGGATGTAGCACAGCGCCGCAACAGAGAGAAACAGTACGCCGATCCCCCACTTTTCTTTCTCTACCGGAGCATCCGTTTTTGGTGCATGTTTGCCCAGTGCTGGGAACTCACAGCCGAAGGTCAGAATAAAAATAGCGACATACACCAGCCCGATGCAGGCATAAACCCAGTACCACTCAATGCTGCGCGCCAGTAGAAACGCGGCGATCATTGGGAAAATCATCCCAGCCATACTGAAGAAGGAGTCAGTAAATAACAGGCGGGAACCGCGCTGACGCCCTTCATACATTTGTGTTATCAGGAATGTACCAATCGACATAGTAATGCCGCTGACCACCCCGAGAATGAACATCGCCGTCGAGAACAGCGCCAGGCTGTGGCTGAACATCAAACCGGCAACCGCCAGCACCATCAGGAGAAAGCCAAAACGTAACTGCGTTTTCAACGGGACGATTTCCATCAGCCAGGCGTTGAGGAAGATAGAGATTAAAATGCCGGCGTTGAGGAAGGTGAAGGTGTTACTCATACTGGAAACAGGCAGATTGAAATAATCGGCGATATTTCCCATCACCATCCCGGTGACAATAACCAACGCACCAGTCAGTGCGTAGGAGAGAAAGCTAATCCATGTGAGCTTGATGCGATTGCTGTTAGTCATGATTGGCCTGCGTTCAAAAATAAAATGGCATAGCGGGATATGCCGCGAGCGGGTGATTTTAGGTGATTTTGTGATCTGTTTAAATGTTTTATTGCAATCGGTTGCTAAATTGCATTTTAAGAAGTGATTTTGATCACGGAATAAAAAGTGATCGTCAGGTTACATATATTTCAGATACGTAAAATTAGGTAAAGGGATGGCCTTGTTCTTGAAGGCTATTTAGAATCTCTTCACTTGCTTTTTTTCTGCTCTGTTTGTTAAGGAAATCTCATGTTCAAATCGACCCTGGCGGCGATGGCTGCTGTTTTCGCTCTTTCTGCTCTTTCTCCCGCAGCAATGGCAGCGAAAGGGGCCCCGCACGTATTGTTGACAACCTCAGCTGGTAACATCGAACTGGAGCTGGATAAACAAAAAGCGCCAGTGTCTGTGCAAAACTTTGTCGATTATGTGAACAGCGGTTTTTATAACAACACTACCTTTCACCGCGTCATTCCTGGCTTTATGATTCAGGGCGGCGGTTTCACCGAGCAGATGCAGCAGAAAAAACCAAACCCGCCAATCAAAAATGAAGCCGATAACGGCCTGCGCAACACGCGTGGCACCATCGCGATGGCGCGTACCGCTGACAAAGATAGCGCCACCAGCCAGTTCTTTATCAACGTTGCCGATAACGCCTTCCTTGACCATGGTCAGCGTGATTTCGGTTACGCGGTATTTGGTAAAGTGGTGAAAGGCATGGACGTGGCGGATAAGATTTCCCAGGTGCCGACTCATGACGTTGGTCCGTACCAGAATGTGCCGTCAAAACCGGTAGTTATCCTTTCCGCTAAAGTCCTGCCGTAATGATTTCTCGCGCGGGCAATCTTGCCCGCGCTTCTGCTCTCCCGGCGTAACCCGGATTTGCCGCTTATACTTGTGGCAAATGGACACGTTCAGGGAGGCATCAAGTGAAGAAACTCACCGATAAGCAAAAGTCCCGTCTCTGGGAGCTTCAGCGTAATCGTAATTTCCAGGCCAGTCGCCGTCTTGAAGGCGTCGAGATGCCTTTAGTCACTCTTACTGCCGCAGAGGCTTTAGCGCGCCTTGTAGAGCTGAGGAGGCACTATGAGCGATAAATTCGGCGAAGGGCGCGATCCGTATCTTTATCCAGGCCTTGATATCATGCGTAACCGGCTGAACATCCGCCAGCAACAACGGCTGGAACAGGCCGCTTACGAAATGACGGCGCTGCGTGCTGCGACCATTGAGCTTGGTCCGCTGGTGCGCGGTTTACCGCATTTGCGAACTATCCATCGCCAGCTGTATCAGGATATTTTCGACTGGGCAGGGCAACTGCGTGAAGTTGATATTTATCAGGGCGATACGCCGTTCTGCCACTTTGCTTATATAGAAAAAGAGGGCAATGCCCTGATGCAGGATCTGGAGGAAGAAGGTTATCTGGTTGGCCTGGAGAAAACGAAGTTCGTCGAGCGGCTGGCGCATTACTATTGTGAAATCAACGTGCTGCATCCCTTCCGGGTGGGAAGTGGTCTGGCACAGCGGATCTTCTTCGAGCAACTGGCGATTCATGCCGGATATCAACTGAGCTGGCAGGGTATCGAAAAAGAGGCCTGGAATCAGGCAAATCAGAGTGGGGCAATGGGGGATCTCACCGCACTGCAGATGATATTTAGCAAAGTGGTAAGCGAAGCCGGGGAATCTGAGTAAAATAGCGCGGTTCTTTCGTACCGGAGCCGCCATGATCCTGCTTATTGATAACTACGATTCTTTTACCTGGAACCTCTACCAGTACTTTTGTGAACTGGGGGCGGATGTGCTGGTTAAGCGCAACGATGCGTTGACGTTGGCGGATATCGACGCCCTTAAACCACAAAAAATTGTCATCTCACCCGGCCCCTGTACGCCAGATGAAGCCGGGATCTCCCTTGACGTTATTCGCCACTATGCCGGGCGCTTGCCGATTCTTGGCGTCTGCCTCGGTCATCAGGCAATGGCGCAGGCATTTGGCGGTAAAGTTGTGCGCGCCGCAAAGGTCATGCACGGCAAAACCTCGCCGATTACACATAACGGTGAGGGCGTATTTCGGGGGCTGGCAAATCCACTTACCGTGACACGCTACCATTCGCTGGTGGTGGAACCTGGCTCATTACCAGCGTGCTTTGACGTGACGGCCTGGAGCGAAACCCGCGAGATTATGGGGATTCGCCATCGCCAGTGGGATCTGGAAGGTGTGCAGTTCCATCCAGAAAGTATTCTTAGCGAACAAGGACATCAACTGCTGGCTAATTTCCTGCATCTCTGATTTCCGATTGCCATTCAGTGATTTTTTATGCATATTTTGTGATTATAATTTCATATTTATTTATGCGTAACAGGGTGATCATGAGATGGCAATTGAACAAACAGCAATTACACGCGCGACTTTCGATGAAGTGATCCTGCCGATTTATGCTCCGGCAGAGTTTATTCCGGTAAAAGGTCAGGGCAGCCGAATCTGGGATCAGCAAGGCAAGGAGTATGTCGATTTCGCGGGTGGCATTGCAGTTACGGCGTTGGGCCATTGCCATCCTGCGCTGGTGAACGCGTTAAAAACCCAGGGCGAAACTCTGTGGCATATCAGTAACGTTTTCACCAATGAACTGGCGCTGCGTCTTGGGCGCAAACTGATTGAGGCGACGTTTGCCGAACGCGTGGTGTTTATGAACTCCGGCACGGAAGCTAACGAAACCGCCTTTAAACTGGCACGCCATTACGCCTGTGTGCGTCATAGCCCGTTCAAAACCAAAATTATTGCCTTCCATAACGCTTTTCATGGTCGCTCGCTGTTTACCGTTTCGGTGGGTGGGCAGCCAAAATATTCCGACGGCTTTGGGCCGAAACCGGCAGACATCATCCACGTTCCCTTTAACGATCTCCATGCAGTGAAAGCGGTGATGGATGATCACACCTGTGCGGTGGTGGTTGAGCCGATCCAGGGCGAGGGCGGTGTGACGGCATCGACGCCAGAGTTTTTGCAGGGCTTGCGCGAGCTGTGCGATCAACATCAGGCATTATTGGTGTTTGATGAAGTGCAGTGCGGGATGGGGCGGACTGGCGATTTGTTTGCTTACATGTACTACGGTGTGACGCCGGATATTCTGACTTCTGCGAAAGCGTTAGGCGGCGGCTTCCCGATTAGCGCCATGCTGACCACGGCGGAAATTGCTTCTGCGTTTCATCCTGGTTCTCACGGTTCCACCTACGGCGGTAATCCTCTGGCCTGTGCAGTAGCGGGCGCGGCGTTTGATATCATCAATACCCCTGAAGTGCTGGAAGGCATTCAGGCGAAACGCCAGCGTTTTGTTGACCATTTGCAGAAGATCGATCAGCAGTACGATGTGTTTAGCGATATTCGCGGTATGGGGCTGTTAATTGGCGCGGAGCTGAAACCACACTACAAAGGTCGGGCGCGTGATTTCCTGTATGCGGGTGCAGAGGTTGGCGTAATGGTGCTGAATGCCGGACCGGATGTGATGCGTTTAGCACCGTCGCTGGTGGTGGAAGATGCGGATATCGATGAAGGGATGCAACGTTTCGCCCACGCGGTGGCGAAGGTGGTTGGGGCGTAAATAAGACGCATCAGGCAAAATATGTCGGATGCGGCGTGAATGCCTTATCCGATGGTTTAGCCTGTATTACGCCTTCGAATCCCGCAACTTGCGACTCAGCCAAATCCCGTGATGCGGTCGCTGACGCCATGCCATCGACGAAATGGTGTGCATGGTGTTCAGATGACCAATAACCCGCTGTAAATGCTGCTCCAGCGTACCTGCCGCGCCTTCGTGCGGCTGCATCTCCGGCGCATCCATGATATTGGCATCGCCAGAACTACCCGGTTCGTCATACTCCAGTCGCTGCTGACAACGCTGAATGGCGATTTCACAAGACTGTAAATACTCTTGTGCCAGTTCAGGTGGCAATGCCCGGTGTTCCCGCGCCAGCGTGGTCATGGCATTAATATGCTCAACAATAAACTGGCTGTGCGTTACCCACAGTTTCATATCTGCCAGATAATGGCTGTTAAACGCCGGTTCCTGCATCGCCTGATTCAATGAGTTATACAGAGTGTTATGTGCCTGATTTACCCGCATTCGCTGCCAGGCCAGTGGCGTAGGTTGCGGATCCTCGCTAAGAATCAAGCGAATCGCTTCCTGATAGGCTTCTAAAGCGTCATGGGCGTTTTTACGCAATAACCCGCTCTGCCACTGCGGCCACAGCCAGACAGTACCGCCGAAAGCAATTAAACAACCAATAATGGTATCGATAAGACGCGGAAGGATGTATTGCTCGCCGTTCAACCACAATAGTTGCAGGGTATACACTGCGGTAATAGTAAAACCGACCGTCGCCCAGCCGTAGTTTTTGCGCAATATCAGGTAGCTGGCGAGGGTGGTAATCAGCATCAACGTCAGGGTGTAACCTTCGGGAATTTTAAAGTGCAGCGCCACGCCCGCAATGATTAACCCGACCACGGTTCCCACGGAGCGATTCACAATCCTCAGACGGGTTGCGCCATAGCCATTTTGTGTCACCAGCAATACCGTCATCAGGATCCAGTACGACTTCGGCAGATGCAGCGCGGTGCCCATCAGGCTGGCAACGCTTAACATCACACTGAGTCGTCCGGCATTGCGTAGCGCCGGAGACTTTAGTGACAGATAACTTTTCAGCGCAGGAAGTAATGGCATTCGCCGCTGTTTATCGGCCAGTAAGTCACGGGCATAGAGCGGTTTTTGGGTGCGCAGCACGCGGGCGATGCGGCTGAAATGCCAGTAGCAGAATTGCCCAACCGGATTATCCGGATGCTGGCGGGCGATTTTTTCCAGTGCGCCAATTTGCTTTTCCATCGTAAAACGCGTTGGCAGGCGATGGTAAAGAATGTCATCAGCCAGCACGCGCAGGCGAGCGGCGACGGTTTGCGCATTCCAGCGGATAACTTCTTCCGCATGGCTACGCTCGACCAGCTTTTGCACCTCTTCCGGCTGATGCAAACTGACCGAAATATGTTCCTGTAAATCCAGCGCCTCCTGGAAAATACGCAGCATCCGCTTGTAGTCAGTATTATTTTGCGCGGAAAGCATATGCATTTGCTGATAGCACTGGGTAATTAGATCGACCGCTTTTTGCTGGCGCACCAGCAGCGGCGGCAGCGCTTTTTCAGGGTCGGTGTGCTGGGTAAGCAGGCTGTATTTGGCTTCACAATAATCTGCCAGTTCACGGTACAGCAGACTTAGTGACTCGCGCAGCGGTTGTTCGCGCCAGATCCAGAACCAAAACCAGTTAAACAATCCGTACCAGAGAGTGCCCAACGCATAGATGAGCAACGGTTCCCAGACCGGCATGTATCCCGCCAGACTGAGGGTAAAAATGGCTGCCAGCAGCGATGCGGGAAGCAATTTTGCGTGCAATGGCCCCAACTCAGCAGTGACGCCAAGTACCAGCGTTAATCCGGTCAGCAAAAAGGGCAGGGGAACATCTTTTGCCAGTAGCAGCTGTGTCAGTAAGCTACAGGTGGCAAACAGCGACGCACCAATGATTAAGCGTTTGAAAAAACGTTTATGAGGCGTATCAAGGCCCGCAATATTGCAACAGGCAGGAACGAGAGAGAAGAGCAGACCGAATCGTAATTCGCCAAGCATTAACCCAACGGCCACGGGCAAACATAGCACCAGCGTTTGTCGAAGTGCATAGTTGATATCGGGGTGATAAATCAGTCTGCGCCACATCGGGGGAAACAAAATGGCGCGCTACCAGGTAACGCGCCACTCCGACGGGATTAACGAGTGCCGTAAACGACGATGGTTTTACCGTGTGCGGAGATCAGGTTCTGATCTTCAAGCATCTTCAGAATGCGTCCCACGGTTTCACGAGAACAGCCGACAATCTGACCGATTTCCTGACGGGTAATTTTGATTTGCATACCGTCCGGGTGAGTCATAGCGTCTGGTTGTTTTGCCAGATTCAGCAGAGTCTGTGCAATGCGGCCCGTCACGTCGAGGAACGCCAGGTTGCCCACTTTCTCTGAAGTGACTTGCAGACGACGCGCCATCTGTGCAGACAGACGCATCAGAATGTCCGGGTTTACCTGAATCAATTGGCGAAATTTTTTGTACGAAATTTCAGCCACTTCACAGGCGGTTTTCGCACGTACCCATGCGCTACGTTCCTGGCCCTCTTCAAACAGGCCCAGTTCGCCAATAAAATCACCCTGATTCAGATAGGAGAGGATCATTTCTTTACCCTCTTCGTCTTTGATCAGCACTGCCACAGAGCCTTTAACGATGTAGTACAGCGTTTCCGCTTTTTCACCCTGGTGAATAAGCGTGCTCTTGGATGGGTACTTATGAATGTGGCAATGAGACAAGAACCATTCGAGAGTCGGGTCTGTTTGCGGTTTGCCAAGCACCATGCGCGGTTATCCTCTGTTATAAGCTTTCTCCAGAGCCAGATAACGCCGCTGTCTCTGGATTGCCGAAATATGCTTCCCGCTACCTGGGAAGGGGCTATCAACTGTACTGCACGGTAATGTGACGTCCTTTGCATACATGCAGTACATCAATGTATTACTGTAGCATCCTGACTGTTTTAGCATAGCTTTCGCTTTGTGTCTCCTGGTGTCTCGCTTCAGCATGACCCAGGTCGCCTTCCGTTGCGCGATTTGGTTAGTACGCGTACTGGATTTGCCCCTATATTTCCAGACATCTGTTATCACTTAACCCATTACAAGCCCGCTGCCGCAGATATTCCCGTGGCGAGCGATAACCCAGCGCACTATGCGGATGCCATTCGTTATAATGCTCGAACGCCTCTGCAAGGTTCTTTGCTGCCGTTAACCCGTCTGGTTTGGGCATGATACTGATGTAGTCACGCTTTATCGTTTTCACGAAGCTCTCTGCTATTCCGTTACTCTCCGGACTCCGCACCGCCGTGTTCTTCGGTTCAAGTCCCAACATCCGGGCGAACTGGCGTGTTTCATTAGCCCGGTAGCATGAACCATTATCCGTCAGCCACTCCACT
>NZ_MIIV01000006.1:0-14228 GCF_001743015.1 Shigella sp. FC1567 | reverse complement strand
ACACTGGAGCGTCTTCTGAGCCTGCTGTCGGCCTTTGAGGTCGTGGTATGGATGACGGATGGCTGGCCGCTGTATGAATCACGCCTGAAGGGAAAGCTGCACGTTATCAGCAAGCGTTACACTCAGCGCATTGAGCGACATAATCTGAATCTGAGACAACATCTGGCAAGGCTGGGACGGAAGTCACTGTCGTTCTCAAAATCGGTGGAGCTGCATGACAAGGTCATCGGGCATTATCTGAACATAAAATACTATCAGTAAGTTGGAGTCATTACCAAAAATTGTACGCGGGATGTTCTGGCTGATGCTGCTTATTATTTCTGCAAAAGTGGCGCATTCACTCTGGCGCTATTTCTCCTTTTCTGCGGAATATACGGCTGTTTCCCCATCGGCGAATAAACCGCCCCGTGCGGATGCAAAAACGTTCGATAAAAATGACGTGCAATTAATCAGCCAGCAAAACTGGTTTGGCAAATATCAGCCCGTCGCCACGCCGGTAAAACAACCCGAACCTGTGCCTGTGGCAGAAACGCGTCTTAATGTGGTGCGCGCGGGATCGCCTTTGGTGCCAGACCCGGCGCGGTTATTGAAGAAGGCGGTAAACAGCAGGTCTATTTGCAGGGTGAAACGCTTGGCTCGCACAACGCGGTGATTGAGGAAATCAATCGCGACCATGTGATGCTGCGCTATCAGGGAAAAATAGAGCGCCTGAGCCTGGCTGAAGAGGAGCGTTCCACCGTTGCCGCGACCAACAAAAAAGCTGTCAGTGACGAAGCAAAGCAAGCTGTTGCTGAACCTGCTGTCAGTGCGCCAGTTGAGATACCGACTGCCGTGCGTCAGGCACTGGCGAAAGATCCGCAGAAAATTTTTAACTATATCCAGCTTACGCCTGTGCGTAAGGAGGGAATTGTCGGTTATGCAGTGAAGCCGGGGGCAGATCGTTCTCTGTTCGATGCCAGCGGTTTCAAGGAAGGCGATATCGCCATTGCGCTAAATCAGCAGGATTTCACTGATCCACGAGCAATGATTGCTCTGATGCGGCAGTTACCTTCAATGGATTCCATTCAACTTACGGTTTTACGCAAGGGTGCGCGCCACGACATTTCCATCGCGCTGCGCTAACCGCATTTAATCCAGGAGAATCATTCATCGTGTTTTGGCGTGATATTACGTTGTCGGTCTGGCGTAAGAAGACAACTGGCCTCAAAACAAAAAAGCGTTTACTGCCGCTGGTGCTGGCAGCGGCATTATGCAGTTCACCGGTCTGGGCGGAAGAAGCCACTTTCACCGCTAATTTTAAAGATACCGACCTGAAATCGTTCATCGAAACCGTCGGCGCTAACCTTAATAAAACCATCATTATGGGGCCGGGCGTACAGGGGAAAGTGAGTATTCGCACCATGACCCCGCTCAATGAACGCCAGTATTACCAGCTATTCCTTAACCTGCTGGAAGCACAGGGGTATGCCGTCGTACCGATGGAAAACGACGTGCTGAAGGTGGTGAAATCCAGCGCTGCGAAAGTCGAGCCGCTGCCGCTGGTCGGTGAAGGCAGCGACAACTACGCGGGCGATGAAATGGTCACCAAAGTAGTGCCGGTACGTAATGTGTCGGTACGCGAGCTGGCACCGATTCTGCGCCAGATGATCGACAGCGCAGGCTCAGGCAACGTTGTTAATTACGATCCCTCCAACGTGATTATGCTCACCGGACGCGCCTCCGTTGTGGAGCGCCTGACGGAAGTGATCCAGCGCGTGGATCACGCGGGTAATCGCACCGAAGAGGTGATCCCGCTGGATAACGCCTCGGCTTCGGAAATCGCCCGCGTGCTGGAAAGCCTGACGAAAAACAGCGGCGAGAACCAGCCTGCGACGCTGAAATCTCAAATTGTCGCCGACGAACGCACCAACAGTGTGATTGTCAGTGGTGACCCGGCCACGCGGGACAAAATGCGCCGCCTGATCCGTCGGCTGGACTCAGAAATGGAACGCAGCGGCAACAGCCAGGTTTTCTATCTCAAATACAGCAAAGCCGAAGATCTGGTCGATGTGCTGAAACAGGTCAGCGGCACGCTCACGGCGGCTAAAGAAGAGGCGGAAGGCACGGTCGGTAGCGGGCGTGAGGTTGTATCCATCGCCGCCAGCAAACACAGTAATGCCCTGATTGTAACCGCGCCGCAGGACATCATGCAGTCGCTGCAAAGCGTAATTGAACAACTGGATATTCGCCGTGCTCAGGTGCACGTCGAGGCGTTGATCGTGGAAGTTGCCGAAGGTAGCAATATCAACTTCGGCGTGCAGTGGGCGTCGAAAGATGCCGGATTAATGCAGTTTGCTAATGGTACGCAGATCCCTATCGGTACGCTGGGGGCAGCCATTTCTCAGGCGAAACCGCAGAAAGGCTCGACGGTGATCAGTGAAAACGGCGCTACCACCATTAATCCGGATACCAACGGCGATCTCTCCACACTCGCCCAGCTTCTTTCTGGATTTAGCGGTACGGCGGTTGGCGTGGTGAAAGGCGACTGGATGGCACTGGTGCAGGCGGTTAAAAACGACTCCAGCTCGAACGTTCTCTCCACGCCGAGCATCACTACGCTGGACAACCAGGAAGCCTTCTTCATGGTGGGCTAGGACGTTCCGGTATTAACCGGCTCTACCGTTGGCTCCAATAACAGCAATCCTTTCAATACAGTAGAAAGGAAAAAAGTCGGCATCATGCTGAAAGTCACGCCGCAGATTAACGAAGGTAACGCGGTACAGATGGTGATTGAGCAGGAAGTCTCGAAGGTGGAAGGACAGACCAGCCTCGACGTGGTGTTTGGTGAGCGCAAACTGAAAACCACCGTGCTGGCTAACGATGGTGAGCTGATTGTGCTTGGTGGTCTGATGGACGATCAGGCGGGAGAAAGCGTGGCGAAAGTGCCTCTGCTGGGCGATATCCCATTGATTGGTAACCTGTTTAAATCGACGGCGGATAAAAAAGAAAAACGTAACCTGATGGTGTTTATCCGCCCGACCATTCTGCATGACGGTATGGCGGCAGACGGCGTGTCGCAGCGCAAATATAACTATATGCGCGCCGAACAGATCTATCGTGATGAGCAAGGTTTAAGCCTGATGCCGCACACCGCACAGCCGGTACTGCCAGCGCAAAACCAGGCCTTACCGCCGGAAGTTCGCGCGTTCCTCAATGCCGGGAGAACGCGTTAATGGTGCCTGTAGCACAGGAAACCACCGCCAAGACCGTGCGTCTGCCCTACAGTTTCAGCCGTCGGTTTAGCCTGGTGGCATGGTGCGAAGCGTCGCTGGAGATCCTCCACGTTCATCCGCTATCGCTCTCTGTTTTGCAGGAGCTGCAGCGGGGGCTGAACGCGCCCTTTACGCTGCGGCAAATCGACGAGGCCGAATTTGAACAGCGGCTGAATGCGGTCTGGCAGCGGGACTCTTCCGAGGCTCGCCAGCTGATGGAAGATCTCGGTTCTGCTGAGGACTTTTTTACTCTCGCGGAAGAACTGCCAGAAACGGAAGATCTGCTGGAAAGTGACGACGATGCGCCGATCATCAAACTGATCAACGCCATGCTGGCAGAGGCGATTAAAGAAGGCGCTTCGGATATCCACATCGAGACGTTTGAAAAGAGTCTGGTGATCCGTTTTCGCGTTGACGGCACATTACATGAAATGCTGCGCCCGGGGCGCAAACTGGCCTCGCTGCTGGTATCGCGTATCAAGGTGATGGCACGGCTGGATATCGCCGAAAAGCGCGTACCGCAGGATGGACGTATTGCGCTGCTGCTGGGCGGCCGGGCGATTGACGTGCGTGTCTCCACCATGCCTTCTGCCTGGGGCGAGCGCGTGGTGCTGCGACTGCTGGACAAAAACCAGGCCCGCCTGACGCTGGAGCGTCTGGGGCTTAGCCAGCAACTGACCGTGCAGTTGCGCCAGCTGTTACACAAACCGCACGGCATCTTTCTGGTGACGGGGCCGACGGGTTCCGGCAAAAGCACCACGCTGTACGCCGGATTGCAGGAGCTGAACAACCATTCGCGTAACATTCTCACGGTTGAAGACCCCATCGAATACATGATTGAAGGGATCGGTCAGACACAGGTTAACACCCGCGTCGGCATGACCTTCGCCCGTGGCCTGCGCGCGATTTTGCGTCAGGACCCGGATGTGGTGATGGTCGGTGAAATCCGCGATACCGAAACCGCAGAAATCGCTGTTCAGGCATCGCTTACCGGACACCTGGTCCTTTCCACGCTGCATACCAACACGGCGGTGGGGGCGATCACGCGTTTGCAGGATATGGGCGTGGAGCCTTTCCTGCTCTCTTCCAGTCTGACGGGCGTGATGGCGCAGCGACTGGTCCGCACGCTGTGTCCCGACTGCCGTCAGGCCGCGCCTGCCACTGACGAAGAAAAACGCCTGCTGGGCATTACCGATGCGCGAACCGTCACTCTGTACCATCCGCAGGGCTGCCCCGCCTGTAATCACAAAGGTTTCCGCGGACGGACTGCCATCCATGAGCTGACGTGGTGGATGCCACATTGCGTGATTTGATCCACCGTCAGGCCGGGGAGCTGGAGCTGGAACGTTATGTCCGGCAACACTCTGCGGGTATCCGCAGCAACGGCATTGAGAAAGTGCTCGCCGGAGAAACCTCTCTCGATGAAGTTCTGCGGGTAACCATGGAGGCGTAATGGCACTGTTTTACTATCAGGCGCTGGAGCGTAATGGTCGCAAAACCAAAGGCATGATTGAGGCGGATTCCGCGCGTCATGCCCGCCAGTTGTTGCGCGGTAAAGAGCTTATCCCCGTGCACATTGAAGCCAGGATGAATGCATCGGCAGGGGGAATGTTGCAGCGTCGGCGGCACGCACATCGTCGCGTGGCGGCGGCAGATCTGGCGCTGTTCACGCGCCAACTGGCAACGCTGGTGCAGGCAGCAATGCCGTTGGAAACCTGCTTGCAGGCGGTCAGTGAGCAAAGTGAAAAACTGCATGTGAAGAGCCTCGGAATGGCGCTGCGCAGCCGGATTCAGGAAGGTTATACCCTGTCGGACAGCCTGCGCGAACATCCCCGCGTCTTTGATTCCCTGTTTTGTTCGATGGTCGCTGCCGGAGAAAAATCCGGGCATCTCGACGTGGTGCTCAATCGCCTGGCAGATTACACCGAACAGCGACAGCGCCTGAAATCACGTCTATTGCAGGCCATGCTCTATCCGCTGGTTATGCTGGTGGTGGCAACGGGCGTGGTCACTATTTTGCTGACGGCAGTGGTGCCGAAAATCATCGAACAGTTTGATCATCTCGGACACGCGCTACCCTCCTCCACCCGTGCGCTTATCGCTATGAGTGATGCGTTACAGGCCAGCGGCGTTTACTGGCTGGCGGGATTGCTGGCGCTTCTGGTGCTGGGGCAATGGCTACTTAAAAATCCTACTATGCGCCTGCGCTGGGATAAAACCTTGCTGCGTCTGCCCGTGACGGGCCGTGTTGCGCGCGGGCTGAATACGGCGCGTTTTTCCCGCACATTAAGCATCCTCACCGCCAGCAGTGTTCCGCTACTGGAAGGCATTCAGACCGCTGCCGCCGTGTCGGCAAATCGCTATGTCGAACAACAACTGCTGCTGGCGGCAGATCGCGTCCGCGAAGGAAGCAGTCTGCGCGCCGCGCTGGCGGAGTTGCGCCTGTTCCCGCCGATGATGCTGTACATTATCGCTTCCGGCGAACAGAGCGGCGAACTGGAAACCATGCTTGAGCAGGCCGCTGTTAACCAGGAACGGGAATTTGATACCCAGGTGGGGCTGGCGTTGGGGCTGTTTGAGCCTGCGCTGGTGGTGATGATGGCGGGCGTGGTGCTGTTTATTGTCATCGCCATCCTCGAGCCGATGCTGCAACTGAATAATATGGTTGGAATGTAATTTACGGAGTTATCACATGAATTCGTTATCCCGCACACACAAACCACGGGCAGGTTTTACCCTGCTGGAAGTGATGGTGGTGATTGTTATTCTTGGCGTCCTGGCAAGTCTGGTGGTGCCTAACCTGTTGGGCAACAAAGAGAAAGCCAATCGGCAAAAAGCCATCAGCGATATCGTGGCGCTGGAAAACGCACTAGATATGTACCGACTGGATAACGGGCGTTATCCGACCACAGAACAGGGGCTGGAAGCGCTGATCCAGCAGCCAGCCAATATGGCGGACTCCCGCAACTACCGTACTGGTGGATACATCAAACGACTGCCAAAGGATCCGTGGGGCAATGATTATCAGTATCTCAGCCCGGGTGAAAAAGGACTGTTTGATGTTTATACCCTGGGGGCGGATGGTCAGGAAAACGGGGAAGGCGCTGGCGCAGATATCGGTAACTGGAATTTGCAGGAGTTTCAGTAAGCAGTGCCTGAACGCGGATTCACACTTCTGGAAATCATGCTGGTGATTTTCCTTATCGGCCTTGCCAGTGCGGGCGTGGTACAGACGTTTGCGACCGATTCTGAACCGCCCGCGAAAAAAGCGGCACAGGATTTTCTGACTCGCTTTGCGCAGTTTAAGGACAGGGCAGTGATTGAAGGACAGACACTCGGTGTGCTAATCGACCCGCCTGGCTATCAGTTTATGCAGCGTCGTCAGGGGCAGTGGTTGCCCGTTTCTGCGACCCGGTTATCGGCACAGGTTACGGTGCCGAAACAGGTGCAGATGCTGTTACAACCCGGAAGTGATATCTGGCAGAAGGAATATGCGCTGGAGCTGCAACGTCGTCGCCTGACGCTGCACGATATTGAACTGGAGTTGCAAAAAGAGGCGAAAAAGAAGACGCCGCAGATCCGTTTTTCGCCTTTTGAACCCGCCACGCCGTTTACGCTGCGCTTCTACTCGGCGGCGCAAAACGCATGTTGAGCGGTAAAGCTGGCACACGATGGCGCGTTATCCCTCAATCAATGTGATGAGAGGATGCCATGAAGCGCGGATTTACCTTGCTGGAAGTGATGCTCGTGCTGGCGATTTTTGCGCTGGCTGCCACGGCGGTGTTACAGATTGCCAGCGGTGCGCTGAGTAATCAGCACGTTCTTGAGGAAAAAACGGTAGCGGGCTGGGTAGCTGAAAACCAGACTGCGCTGCTCTACCTGATGACCCGTGAGCAGCGGGCGGTCAGGCATCAGGGCGAGAGCGATATGGCAGGAAGCCGCTGGTACTGGCGAACAATCCCATTGAATACAGGCAACGCGCTGCTCCAGGCGGTGGATATTGAAGTCAGCCGTCACGAAGACTTTTCGTCGGTGATTCAGTCACGACGCGCCTGGTTTAGCGCCGTGGGAGGCCAACAGTGAGAAGGACTCGCGCTGGTTTCACGTTACTGGAAATGTTGGTGGCAATTGCCATTTTTGCCTCGCTGGCACTGATGGCGCAGCAGGTGACTAACGGCGTCACGCGCGTGAATAGCGCCGTCGCCGATCACGATCAAAAACTAAACCTCATGCAGCAAACGATGAGTTTTCTGACCCACGATCTGACCCAAATGATGCCGCGTCCGGTAAGAGGCGATCAGGGCCAGCGTGAACCAGCTTTACTGGCTGGCGCTGGCGTGCTGGCGTCTGAGAGTGAAGGAATGCGTTTTGTGCGCGGCGGTGTGGTTAACCCGTTGATGCGTCTGCCGCGCAGCAATCTGCTCACCGTCGGTTACCGCATTCATGACGGTTATCTCGAACGGTTAGCCTGGCCGCTGACCGATGCCGCAGGCAGCGTGAAGCCGACAATGCAAAAGTTGATTCCGGCCGATTCGCTCCGTTTGCAGTTCTACGACGGCACGCGCTGGCAGGAGAGCTGGTCGTCAGTACAGGCGATCCCTGTGGCGGTACGCATGACCCTGCATTCGCCGCAATGGGGCGAGATTGAACGCATCTGGTTGTTACGCGGGCCGCAATAATCATGATCACCTCACCACCAAAACGCGGAATGGCACTGGTCGTGGTGCTGGTATTGCTGGCGGTTATGATGCTGGTAACCATCACGCTTTCCGGGCGAATGCAGCAACAACTTGGGCGAACGCGCAGCCAGCAGGAGTACCAGCAGGCGCTGTGGTACAGCGCCAGTGCGGAAAGCCTGGCGCTGAGCGCGCTCAGTCTGAGCCTGAAAAATGAAAAGCGCGTGCATCTGGCACAGCCGTGGGCATCCGGCCCTCGTTTCTTCCCTCTGCCGCAGGGGCAAATTGCGGTCACCCTGCGTGACGCACAGGCTTGCTTTAACCTGAATGCCCTTGCTCAGCCGACAACGGCGTCGCGTCCGCTTGCGGTACAACAGTTGATTGCCCTGATCTCGCGCCTGGATGTGCCTGCTTATCGGGCCGAACTGATAGCCGAAAGCCTGTGGGAGTTTATTGACGAGGACCGCAGCGTGCAGACACGTCTGGGCCGTGAAGACAGCGAGTATCTCGCCCGTTCGGTGCCGTTCTACGCCGCCAATCAACCGCTGGCTGATATCAGTGAGATGCGCGTGGTACAGGGAATGGACGCCGGGCTTTATCAAAAACTGAAACCGCTGGTCTGTGCGCTGCCGATGATCCGCCAGCAAATCAACATCAATACTTTAGACGTCACGCAAAGTGTGATTCTTGAGGCGCTGTTTGACCCGTGGTTAAGCCCCGTTCAGGCGCGGGCGTTATTACAACAACGTCCGGCGAAGGGCTGGGAAGATGTCGATCAGTTTCTTGCACAGCCGCTACTTGCTGACGTCGATGAGCGTACTAAAAAACAGCTAAAAACCGTCCTGAGCGTGGACAGCAATTACTTCTGGCTGCGTTCAGATATCACCGTGAATGAGATTGAACTGACGATGAACTCGTTAATTGTCCGCATGGGCCCACAACACTTTTCGGTTCTCTGGCATCAGACAGGAGAAAGTGAGTGAGTTCCATCCTTGAGATTTTTTTCCCGCTTTGCGCCGCTGATCCCATCCATTGGCAGCGCCGTACACCCGATGTGGAGCACGGTATCTGGTCTGACGTTGCTAACGAACAGCTCCAGCAATGGCTGCAAACCGATGCGATTCGACTCTACATTCCCGGCGAATGGATCAGCGTCTGGCAGGTTGAACTGCCTGATGTCGCCCGTAAGCAGATACCGACCATTCTGCCCGCCTTACTGGAAGAAGAGCTGAACCAGGATATCGATGAACTGCATTTCGCCCCGTTGAATATCGACCAGCAACTGGCAACCGTAGCAGTGATTCACCAACAGCATATGCGCAACATTGCGCAGTGGTTGCAGGAAAACGGCATCACCCGCGCTACCGTCGCGCCAGACTGGATGTCCATTCCTTGTGGGGTTATGGCTGGCGATGCGCAACGGGTTATCTGCCGCATTGATGAATGCCGGGGATGGAGCGCCGGGCGGGCGCTGGCTCCGGTCATGTTCCGCGCCCAGCTCAATGAGCAGGATTTACCGCTTTCGCTAACCGTAGTCGGCATTGCACCGGAAAAGCTATCAGCATGGGCTGGCGCAGACGCTGAACGCCTGACCGTTACAGCTCTGCCCGCCGTTACCACTTATGGCGAACCGGAAGGGAACCTGCTGACAGGGCCGTGGCAGCCTCGCGTCAGCTACCGAAAACAGTGGGCGCGCTGGCGGGTGATGATTCTGCCGATATTGCTGATTCTAGTTGCGCTGGCAGTGGAGCGGGGCGTGACGTTATGGAGCGTCAGCGAACAGGTGGCGCAAAGCCGCACCCAGGCGGAGGAACAGTTCTTAACGTTGTTCCCGGAGCAGAAGCGGATTGTGAATTTACGCTCTCAGGTGACGATGGCGCTGAAAAAATATCGCCCACAGGCCGACGATACCCGGCTGCTCGCCGAGTTGTCAGCGATAGCCAGCACCCTGAAATCAGCGTCACTTTCCGACATCGAAATGCGTGGTTTTACCTTTGATCAAAAACGCCAGATACTTCACCTCCAGCTACGGGCCGCGAACTTTGCCAGTTTCGACAAACTGCGTAGTGCACTGGCAACCGATTATGTTGTGCAACAGGACGCGTTACAGAAAGAGGGTGATGCGGTTTCCGGCGGCGTAACGTTGCGGAGGAAATAACATGTTACGCGATAAATTTATTCACTATTTTCAGCAATGGCGTGAACGCCAGTTAAGCCGTGGCGAACACTGGCTGGCACAACACCTGGCGGGGCGTTCTCCGCGTGAAAAGGGCATGTTACTGGCAGCGGTGGTGTTCCTGTTTAGCGTCGGATATTACGTCCTCATCTGGCAGCCGTTGAGCGAACGGATAGTACAACAGGAGACAATGTTGCAGCAACTGGTGGCGATGAACACCAGACTGAGGAGCGCCGCGCCGGATATTATTGCGGCGCGAAAATCCGCCACAACAACGCCTGCGCAGGTATCGCGGGTTATCAGTGACAGTGCTTCCGCGCACTCGGTAGTCATCAAGCGGATAGCCGAGCGTGGGGAGAATATTCAGGTCTGGATAGATCCGGTGGTGTTTAATGACCTGCTGAACTGGTTAAACGCGCTGGATGAAAAGTATGCGCTGCGGGTGACACAAATTGATGCCAGTGCTGCTGAGAAGACTGGGATGGTGAATGTCCAGCGGCTGGAGTTTGGACGGGGGTAAAGTATCAGGAGATTAGTATCAATAAAATTACTCTCGTTAACGTGGCGAGAGTAATTCCCCCAGACTTTATAAGCAAACTTTTTTCGTGAAGGTTATTGTCAGATCCAAAAGCAAAAACCCGCCTTGTGGGCGGGTTCTTAAGAATTAGTGGTGCCCGGACTCGGAATCGAACCAAGGACACGGGGATTTTCAATCCCCTGCTCTACCGACTGAGCTATCCGGGCAACGGGGCGCATTAAACCTGATTCGCCTCGTCTCGTCAATCAAATTTCTTCAATTTACTGCAGACTGCACAATCTATCATCACTTTGCCGCTATTGCACGCATTGTCAGGCAAACCAGGCGGCGGAAAGCGGCATTGCCAGAAGGAGTGCTGGAAGCATGTTGACCACCGGGAACATTTTAATGCCACAGATGCGTAATCCGGTTGCCAGCAGCAATAAACCGCCTACGGCGCTGAAGTCTGCCATCATCGACGGTGTGGTCAGCGGTAATATCAGCGCGGCAGCCCACGCCAGCGTTAACTGGATGATCAGTAATGGGATACTAATTACCGACACCGCAATACCCAGCGAGCAGGCGAAGATCATCGCCGTAAAGAAATCAAGAAATGACTTGGCGATTAAAATACTCGGATCGCCGGTCATCCCTTCGTTCATCGCCCCGAAGATCCCGGTGCCGCTGGCGCAAAACAGGACAATAATCGCGACATAATTCTGAATAAAAGATTCATGCGTTGGCTTCTTACGTGAGTGACGAAACAGATTTTGTGCTTTGGCGACTGCTGTATTGACACCTTTCTCCAGCAAACAAATTTCGCCAATTAGAGCGCCAAGTAGCGTAGCTAAAACCATCGCTGGAAGGTTGGCGCATTTCACAACCAGTAAAATACCAATCCCCAGCGATGCCAGACCAAAAATAGATGTCATGGAGATGCGGATACGTTCCGGTAAGCGTTGGCTGAGCAGTGCGCCGAGAACGCCACCCAGTAAGACTGCACTAGCGTTGATAAAAGGGCCGATGACCACAAGAGTTCCTGTTAACTGTATTGTTTGATTTTCTTATTATGAACTTTTTGCCTTGTTGATGGCTTGTCTGGTCGCAAAGTCCTGGCTTGCACGCTTTAGCGAAAGGTGCCATGATTGCGCGAATTTTCTCCTCTCTGTACGGAGTTTGCCCGATGCACGCCACCTCCTTACATTCTCTCGCTTATCGCCGTTCGCGCGAAACGTTTCCCTTTCTATGTTACTGCTCATGCGGTGAAGTTAACGCACGCTCACTGCAGGACAACAGTAAAATCAGAGCGTTTCTGCTTTTACTGATGTCTGGCGGTCGGAGCTGGTGACCAGTTTGACCCATATCTCATGGGGCAGGGTTTTCCACCTTGTCCGGTATTCTTACTTCCCCGAAACGGGTTTGCGCTTATGAAATCAATGAATATTGCCGCCAGTAGTGAACTGGTATCCCGACTTTCTTCTCATCGTCGCGTGGTGGCGTTGGGAGATACTGATTTTACGGACGTCGTGGCAGTCGTCATTACCGCTGCGGATAGTCGCAGTGGCATTCTTGCGTTGCTTAAGCGCACCGGTTTTCATCTACCGGTGTTTTTGTATTCCGAACATGCTGTTGAATTACCTGCGGGCGTTACGGCGGTAATCAACGGCAACGAGCAGCAGTGGCTGGAGCTGGAATCCGCAGCCTGTCAGTATGAAGAGAATTTGCTGCCACCGTTTTATGACACGCTGACGCAGTACGTTGAGATGGGCAACAGCACCTTTGCTTGCCCTGGACATCAACATGGTGCGTTTTTTAAAAAGCATCCTGCCGGACGCCATTTTTACGATTTCTTTGGTGAGAACGTCTTTCGCGCCGATATGTGTAACGCTGACGTAAAATTGGGCGATCTGCTTATTGGCGAAAGATGCGCAGAAATTCGCAGCCAAAGTCTTTCATGCCGATAAAACCTATTTTGTGCTGAACGGCACATCGGCAGCGAATAAAGTGGTGACGAATGCGCTGTTAACGCGTGGCGATCTGGTGCTCTTCGACCGTAACAACCATAAGTCGAATCATCACGGCGCGCTGATTCAGGCGGGGGCGACGCCGGTCTATCTGGAAGCTTCACGCAACCCGTTTGGTTTCATTGGCGGTATTGATGCGCACTGTTTTAATGAAGAGTATCTGCGCCAGCAAATTCGCGACGTTGCGCCAGAAAAAGCCGAGCTGCCGCGCCCGTTTCGCCTGGCGATTATTCAGCTGGGAACCTATGACGGAACTGTCTATAACGCCCGTCAGGTGATCGATACCGTTGGGCATCTGTGTGATTACATTCTGTTTGATTCCGCGTGGGTCGGTTACGAACAGTTTATCCCGATGATGGCGGATAGCTCGCCGCTGCTATTAGAACTTAACGAAAACGATCCGGGGATCTTTGTGACTCAGTCGGTGCACAAACAGCAGGCGGGATTCTCACAGACGTCGCAGATCCATAAAAAAGATAACCATATCCGCGGACAGGCGCGTTTTTGCCCGCATAAGCGGTTGAATAACGCCTTTATGCTCCATGCTTCTACCAGCCCTTTCTATCCGCTGTTTGCTGCACTGGATGTTAACGCCAAAATTCATGAAGGGGAGAGTGGGCGTCGGCTGTGGGCTGAGTGCGTTGAGTTGGGTATTGAGTCGCGCAAGGCTATTCTTGCGCGCTGTAAGCTGTTCCGCCCGTTTATCCCGCCCGTTGTTGATGGCAAATTGTGGCAGGATTATCCGACATCAGTGTTAGCCAGCGACCGCCGTTTTTTCAGTTTTGAGCCGGGGGCGAAGTGGCACGGCTTTGAAGGATATGCCGCGGATCAGTATTTTGTTGATCCGTGCAAGCTGTTACTCACTACACCAGGTATCAATGCCGAAACCGGCGAATATAGCGACTTTGGCGTTCCGGCGACGATTCTGGCGCACTATCTGCGTGAGAACGGCATTGTGCCGGAGAAGTGCGATCTCAACTCCATTCTGTTCTTATTAACTCCGGCGGAAAGCCACGAGAAGCTGGCACAACTGGTAGAGATGTTGGCGCAGTTTGAACAGCATATTGAGGATGACTCGCCGCTGGCTGAGGTGTTGCCGAGCGTTTATAACAAATATCCGGTGCGCTATCGCGACTACACTTTGCGCCAGTTGTGTCAGGAGATGCACGATCTGTATGTCAGTTTCGACGTCAAAGACCTACAAAAAGCGATGTTCCGCCAGCAGAGTTTCCCGTCAGTGGTGATGAACCCCCAGGATGCGCATAGCGCTGATATGACTTTCCGTGTCAAACCGGAATCTCTAATTTTGACGATTTTCTTTTTAGGTTTAATTCCCTGAGGGCGACGTAGCAGTAAATCCGACGGTGAATCACGCTGATATTCGCGGGTTGGATACCGCATTACAGAGGTCCGTCATATGAGCCTGCCACTTTCTTACGTCGCGAATCAGCTTTGTTCCGCCGTCGCCAAGCGCTAACCTGGGTTACTCTTGTACCGGGCTACGTCGCCTTCAGGGAACTGGTTATTCTCATTTTTTATTTGTGACATTGTGGTTGTTGTGCGACAGACATTGCTATTCGGCCC
>NZ_MIIV01000005.1:0-14424 GCF_001743015.1 Shigella sp. FC1567 | reverse complement strand
AACCTGCTGTACCGCCATCGAAACGGGCACATACAGGCAGAGTGGCCGTGAAAGAAAGCAATCAGCGATGGTGCTCTGACGGGTTCGAGTTCTGCTGTGATAACGGAGAGAGACTGCGTGTCACGTTCGCGCTGGACTGCTGTGATCGTGAGGCACTGCACTGGGCGGTGACTACCGGCGGCTTCAACAGTGAAACAGTACAGGACGTCATGCTGGGAGCGGTGGAACGCCGCTTCGGCAACGATCTTCCGTCGTCTCCAGTGGAGTGGCTGACGGATAATGGTTCATGCTACCGGGCTAATGAAACACGCCAGTTCGCCCGGATGTTGGGACTTGAACCGAAGAACACGGCGGTGCGGAGTCCGGAGAGTAACGGAATAGCAGAGAGCTTCGTGAAAACGATAAAGCGTGACTACATCAGTATCATGCCCAAACCAGACGGGTTAACGGCAGCAAAGAACCTTGCAGAGGCGTTCGAGCATTATAACGAATGGCATCCGCATAGTGCGCTGGGTTATCGCTCGCCACGGGAATATCTGCGGCAGCGGGCTTGTAATGGGTTAAGTGATAACAGATGTCTGGAAATATAGGGGCAAATCCAACGGGATGCCCTCTGATGAGTGAATGGGGGAGGCGTGCTTTGAAGTGAATTTGTGGAAGGCTTCCAGTGTTGAGAAACATACGCCGCATTCTAGATTGTTACACTGATAATACTTTTGTCTCACGGTGTTTGAATCATTTTCCGGACGACTGGTGCGGATACGGGCAGATGCGCCACAAAGCGGACAACGGAACATAGCGACCTCTCTTATTGTAGTGCTTACACTATTCTAGGTTGTATTCTCTAAGATTTAAACATGACTTTCTCTATATAATGATTTTTAGCATTAGTTAATAAACGAACGGCACTCTAAGGAGCGCCGTCAAAGATATTATTCTGATGTCACTCTTTGCGAGTGAGCTATTTTTAAATCAGCGTTTCCTTCAAATACTATATTCAACTCATAGTTAAGAGTTAGCTTGAATTTATCTGAGTCACTTTTGATATTCTCTGAAGTGACATTTACTAACTTATTATTATCATATTCTCTAATAATTAATTTAGTGAAGTAGTTATCCTTTACCACAAGAGAAAATGGTTGATTAACAAATGGTAAGAAGTAAACCTTACGGGTACCGGATTCAGTAGTTATGTTCATAGAGCCATCATCATTTTTTCTCATTAGTTCTCTGAGGTTGGGATTATCGAAAAGCATACGATTATATTGCTGAAAGATCTCTTTACTCATCACAAGAACCAGTTTGCCAGCCAAGTCAGCAGATGATTTTATGTGATCAATCAACATATTGAAATCTTCTATTACGGTATGTTGCGAACAGCCAGTGCTAAATAAATTTGAAAGTATTATTCTCTGGATGTCCTTGAGAATTAAGTCTGCTTGAATATCACCTTCATTGATATAAGGGATGGATTCTATTCCTTCGGCATACGGTTCTTTATCTATCTTAATAGATATCTTATGTTTTGTGAAACAATCGCTAGCCTGCTTAAAATCAATAGATTTGAAAAGTGAAAGAGGGAGCGTTTTCTTGATGCGTTTACGAAGATGTTCTGATGTTTTACGTGCAGTGCTATCTAGTCGATGTACATCTATGGCAGCATCCTGAAGTCTCATATCAAGATCTTTCTTTAGCATGTTAATATGCTCTTGAAGCAACTTTCTTAAGTTTTCTTTTTTTGTTTGGAGATCGTCCAATGTTAAAGTCAGCTTGATTTGAGTGTATTCGATGGAGTTACAAATTTTTGATAATACTCCAATGAGTCGTTGCTTCTCACGATATGTTATATAGTTGTTTTCTATTGCTTCTTTTATTTCTTTTGATACGCTATCGTTCTTTTTAGAAAAAATTAATAATAGCTGAACCCATGATTGTTCCATATCAATAAATCCACAGTCAAAAACATTACTGTAAACTCTGCCCATCACCATGTCTGTTTTATCATAGTCACGTAAACGCCTTGCTAAACTATTCATCCACCCATTGTGCTCCATATTTTCAGACCATGTCCACAGGCAGATTCTAATTAATATCTTGATTAGTTGGCTTGCATTATCAATTTCTTCAGTGGGAGTTTCATATCCACCGGTTTGGTCAATAAGTTTACCCTCTAAAATAAGTTTAATGTAATGTGTCATTAGTTTGTCAGAAGTATTGATTCTTGATGTCAGATAAAGACATGTGCATATACGCATGTCAGTCAACGCATTTATGATGGCAATATTGAACCACTCTCTGTCTGAATTGAAGTTTAGTTTTTTGGATATGAAAAAAACCGGGTTAAAAAGCTGGCCTTTGTAACTGTATTTTTCTACCGAATGGCTGTCAATATTCATTGAGTGCTGCCATCGGTTAATAAGATCGACGGCTGTATCAATAGTAGAAGGATCGCGAGTCTGTGTTGCATCAATAATCATCGATGGAAGTTCTTGTAGTTGCGTTTTGCAAAATAATTCAAATAAATCTGAATTCTCTGTATTGCAGAAACGAAAGTTTATGCTTTCTTGATATTGCTCCCAAACAGTGATATAGGTTCTTAATATACGATTATAACGTGAACGAAGCGAGGCATTTAAGAGTGATTGGTTGTTTCGGAACCATTCTGTTAATATTGACCATTGTGAACGAGTAATTCCCATATAGATACAAAGTTCATTGCTGATAAGATGTTTTCTATTATTGATAATACGCACTCCGCTCCAAAGACATAATTCAAAAAATCTTTCAGAAAGATTAATTTTATCCATGGAATTATTTGATATTTTATAAACTTCATCTGAAAACTCATATTGAAAACTCCGTTCAAATAATTCTGTAGTGATCAGTAAGAAGTTATTGTTGGTATTATCATCTTGAAAAAAATACAAATCGCAGAGATTATTAAAGTTATTAATTAATGCAGAGATAGCATTGTCAAAACTAATGAGATCAGAATCCCGCAGATACATATACGTATCTGCTGTTATAGCCTGCATTGTAAGACTTACGGAAAAATCTCCTCCTTTAATCGGAGCCCTATAAAAACATTGCTTAAGTATTTTTATTAATAAGCTGTCTGGTTTGATATTTTTAACGCTAAAAAGTATCTTACCCGTGGATTCTGTTTCTTTTGTACGATTATCACCAATGACAAATGACGCAAAATGATTCTTCTTTTTTAGTTGGTAATTAATAAGATTAAGAGTAAGTTGAAAAGGACGGTGATATAAACTTAACTCATCTTCCTTAGAATAACTGCTAGCCACAGATATGTATTCTCCTTTGTAATCGGCTTGCGTGATTTCTAAATTTGAATAGTTATGTTTTTGATAGATAGGGTATAACCTAAGCTTGGCTGAGATTTTGTTACAAATATGGGGCATTACTATTTCGAAGGCAATGTATCGCTTTATAATTATTTGCCGTTTTACATCATCAAGAATTTCAAGACTCACGATAAAGAACCAAATAGAAAGAACTATGTTTATCAAAAGCCATAATATGCTGATTAGACAAGCTATACCATAAAGATAACTTCCAAAGACAGTTTTAATTAGTACACTGAGAAGTATAAATCCTGATAAGAAAAGCCCGCTGAGTCCAGCAAGCATGAATCCTGAGTAACGCTGATAAGCAGTTTGGGCTATTTTTCTATCTGCCTTTTTTTGGAATAAGACACTTACTAAACCTATAACAAGGGGGTATACAATACCAATAATTGTCAATTGGCCACTTAAAATGGTTGTTTGCCATTCGGTTAATGAATGCCTAAACGGGAAATAATGTAAAAGATTATTTTTTATAAATAATTCGTTTAAATATCCAACATAAAGTAGTACAAATGAAAAAGCTGATATGCAAAGTACTGATTTAACCGGTGAGGATGTTAATCTTATGATGTTTTTTTCAATAAAATTCCATTTTAAATTCGAATAAAATGGATTTTTAACCATTTTATTACGAACATAGTTCTTTGCTAAAATCTCTGTTGCACTTAAAAATTGTCCAATCATGAATTACTCTTCTATAAAGTGTGGGTCTACTAACTAAACTGGAACTTTTACTATTGAGTCATATTCCCTTGGACGGGATGGACTGTGAAGATTATACTTGACTTCCTCTGTCATGTGGGAAAAACATCCGTATTATTGTTAGCATCTGGTTGATGCCCCAACCTCTGACATCTAGTGGGCTGATACATTATCTTTTGTTCTTACTGTCAGTGTAGAAGCACATCTCAAAAATAATATTTTTAAGAGATTTATTCTGTTTCTGCTATCCATTCCGGGATTTTTGCTTCAAGTTCAAGCTGCGTGGTAAAGCCGCTGTTATCAATGGTGTGCTCGGCTTTTGCAATAGTCCAGTCCTGATAATCAATCTCGCTTTTAAAGCCTGTCACTGTGCCATGCATTTCGGGATAGAGTTCTGCACGACCACGCGCCAGCGTGATGGAGAATGATGCGGCTCCGCGTTGTAGCTGCTGCCACTTTGCCGCCGCTGCGCGTCTTGCTGCCTGCTCGTTCTGATAAGTCTTGCGTAACACAAACACGTTGCCTTCCGCACCTTCCATATAGTCGCCTTCCCGACTGCTGCTTTTCTCCTTTTTGGGTTTTGGCGGTTTGCGGCGTTTCACGCTGACTTTTTTCTTTTTCCCGTAATTAAGATCAAGCCAGTAGGCGCGTACCCCCGTATACGCCTCGCGGTCAGCAATGCGGAACTGATGGCGATCGCCGCTGCTGCGTGTAATGGCGAACGAGGGCAACGGCTGCCCCTGTGCGTTCACGCCACCACCTGGCATGATGAATAACAGATTGCCGCTTTTTACCGTGGCGATTGCTCCCAGCATTTCCGCCATGCGCGTAAGAAAGGACATGTCGCTTTCTTCGGTCTGGTCGGCGTGGTCGATTTCGATATCCATCAGCATTTCGCTGATTTGCGGTTTCAGACCGTACCGATGAGTGATGGCGGATACCACACGCTCAACGGTCACATCATGCCAGGACACCTCACGTTTAACGTTAAATTCATCCCGAAAATCTGCGCTTCTGGCTGAAACAGTCAGCCTGTCCGGCGGTCCTTCGTGAGCGATTTCATCAACAATGTAAGTGCCTTTTTCTGTCAGCGGTTCCCCTTTCCAGCCAATGAGAACCGTCAGACGCGCGCCCCGTGGCGGTAGCTGCAACTGACCATCCGCATCATCCAGCGTGATGGTGAGCTGGTCCGCCTCAAATCCCCGGTTGTCGGTCAGTTACAGGCTCATCAGGCGCTCCGCCACGCCTGACAGCGTTTTACCCTCCGAGAGAATATCAAAATCCGGCATTTTCACGGGGGCCGTGCCCTGACTGAGCAATTGCATGGTGGTGTCGGTCATCTGCTCCCTCCCTGTGCGGCATGGTCGCATGTGCGTGCGGAGGGGGTTACTGCTTTTTGTTGTCGCCGTGGCGGGAGAACGGCGCAGGGGTGAGATTACGCGCGTGGTGGGTGATGATTGTTGCTGAATCATTTAACGGATACAAGGGGCTGAAGCTATGAGTGAAACTCGTTTTCATGGTGCCCGTGTTACGGAGAATACCGACCTGGTAACAGCGATTAACGATGTTGATTCCAGCGTTATCGGTATCGTGGCAACGGCGGATGATGCGGACGCGAAGCTGTTCCCGCTGAACAAGCCCACACTGCTGACCCGCGTCAATGACGTGCTGGGAAAATGCGGGACAACGGGGACGCTTTATCGTGCGCTTAAGGCCATCGCAGACCAGGTGAGCACAAAGGTGATCGTCGTTCGCGTGGCTGAACACAAAGAAGAAGACGGAAAGACGCAGGATCAACTGGTTATCGGTGGTTCTGAGGATGACGGCAGCTATACGGGGATGTATGCGCTGCTTGTTGCAGAGCAGGATGAAAGCATCGGATACCGTCCGCGTATTCTGGCCGCGCCGGAGCTGGACACGGAGGCGGTAACAAAATCCCTGTGCGTGATTGCAGATAAACTGCGCGCGTTTGTGTATGCCTCATGTCATGGCTGTAACACGATGGCCGAGGCAATTACCTACCGCCAGAAATTCAACGAACGTGAGGTGATGCTCTTATGGCCGGACTTCATCGCCTACAACCCGAAAAATGGCAAAAACGAAACGTTCCCCGCGCCTGCCTATGCGTGCGGCCTTCGTGCGTACATTGACCATGAACAGGGATGGCACAAATCGCTGTCCAACGTTCCGGTTAAAAATGTGCTGGGGATGTCGAGGCATGTGTTCTGGTCGTTGCAGGCCGAAGACAGCGATGCCAACAGCCTCAACAACAAAGAAATCACGACCATTATTCGTCGCAACGGGTTCCGCTTCTGGGGTAACCGCACACCGGAAACGAACGCCTACATCTTTGAGGTGTATACCCGAACCGCACAGGTGCTGGCTGATTCAATTGCGGAAGCGCAGTTTGAAACCATCGACAGTCCACTGACGCCTGCGAATGTGAAGGATGTTATCAGTGCCATCAGGGCAAAACTGGATTCACTGGTGACTGCCGGGAAACTGATTGGCGCGGAGTGCTGGTATGACGTGGTGGATAACAGCACCACGGATTTACGTCAGGGACGTGTGCGTATTCGCTACAAATATACGCCCGTTCCGCCACTGGAAGACATGGAGCTTTACCAGACGTTTACTGATGAATACTTTGAACCCGCATTTGCGGTGCTGGGAGGTGCCTGATGGCTGTGCCAAAACATCTTCGCTTTTTTACGCTGTTTGTGGATGGTGAAAACGAAGTGGGTAATGTGACGTCCGTCACTCTGCCTAAGCTGACGCGCAAAACCGACAGCTACCGGGGTGGTGGCATGATGGGTGCGGTAAGTATTGATCTCGGTCTGGACGACTCCGCGCTTGATGCGAGCTTTGTCATGGGGGCGCAGTTCGTGAGCTGTTCCTTAAGTATGGCGGCACGATTGACGGCACGCTGCTGCGTTTTGCGGGTGAATACTACACCGATGCAGAAAGCGACCTGTATGAAGTCGAAATGCGCGGACGTGTGACGGAAATTGATATGGGGGAAGCCAAACAGGGCGAAGCCACATCACACACTTACGCCATTAAAACACCTACTACAAGCTGAGTGTTAACGATCGCCCGTTGTGGGAGATTGACCTGCTGAACTTCATTTACCGGAAGGACGGCAAGGACATTGTGCCCGATCGCATCCGTTCCGCGCTTGGGCTTGGCTGATAAGTAATATGCTGGCGGCGCAGTGCGTCGCCTCTGACTGAAAAGGAGACAACAGATGAAAGACATCGATACTGAAACCCGGAATAACACCGTGGCGGATAATGTGACGGCAGTTGAGGATATGGCTGTCGAACGTGGCGTAAAACTGACCCGACCAATTGAGCGTGGTGGCGAAAAAATCACGTATGTGGAGATCACCGGGGCTATTGAGCAGGCTGGATCCCTGCGTGGTCTGTCGCTGTCTGATGTGCTGAATCTGAAAGCGGATACCATGTTCACGCTGTTGCCTCGCGTGACCTCGCCACGACTGGATGAA
Organism: Shigella sp. FC1567; assembly: GCF_001743015.1. Classification (NCBI taxonomy): domain Bacteria; kingdom Pseudomonadati; phylum Pseudomonadota; class Gammaproteobacteria; order Enterobacterales; family Enterobacteriaceae; genus Shigella; species Shigella sp. FC1567. The sequence goes on along the minus strand of NZ_MIIV01000005.1, from coordinate 6,846 downwards.
GTGATGATTAAAAAAATGTCGTCACGCGATTTTATTCAGTTGTGCGCTGTGGCTGTAAATTTTATGAGCGAGCCAGACTCTGGCGCGAAGAGCGTGCAGGAGACGGCAGCGTAATCACCCTGGTGTGCTTTGAGCACATCGAAGATCTGGTGGCGGATATTGCCGCCATTTTTAACTGGTCGCCCGCCGAAATCTTCATGATGACGCCCGGCGAAGTGGTTAGCTGACGTGAGCGGGCGGCACTTCGTAGCGGGAATGCAGACAATGAAGACTCTTGATATCCGGGTCGCTTTCAGCGCCGTTGACAGGCTGACCCGGCCTGCCGAAAACGCCCGCCGCCTGATGGGGCAGTTTGGTGACTCCATCCAGCGAACGCAGGGGGCGATCAAAAATCTCGAGCGTCAGGCGCGATCATTTGAGCGCGCCCGTGACGCTGTCAGTAAAGCGGATGCTGGCATCGTGAAAGCACGACGCCAGCTTAACGCCCTTAATCAGTTACAACGCACGGGTACAGTGCTCAGCGAAAAACAACAAAAGCTGATGCAGCAGTTAAGCACCCGGCTTGAACGCCTGAATGAATCGCGCACACGGGAAATTCAGAAAATGCGGGAGCTTGGCGGAGAGCTGAAACGCCACGGCATTTCCCTGACAGGCAGCGATAACACCATCCAGCAGGCCATCAGACGCACCGAACAGTACAACAACCAGCTTGAACGCGAACGGCAGGCGCTTGCGCGTGTAACACGGGCGCGTGAGCGGTATTCGCGCGCGCAGGAAACAGCGGGAAAACTGAAAACAGGTGGTGCGCTGGCAATTGGTGCGGCAGCGGCGGGCGGCTATGCTGCCGGGCGTTTTTTGCAGCCTGCGATCGGGTTCGGCAAAGAGATGTCCCGCGTTCAGGCACTGACGCGAATCGACCAGAACAGCCCGCAGTTTAAGGCGCTGCGTGAGCAGGCGTTAAAACTTGGCTCTGAAACGCAGTTCACCGCAGGCGATGCCGCCAGTGGACAGGCATTTCTTGCAATGGCTGGCTTTACACCACAGGCCATTCAGGCTGCGCTCCCTGGCGTACTGAGCATGGCAACGGCTGGCGGTATGGACCTCGGTGAGACGGCGGATATTGGCTCAAATATTCTGACGCAGTTCGGTCTTTCTGCTGACCAGATGGACCGGGTCGGCGACACACTCACCGCAGCGTTTACCCGTACCAACACTGACCTTCGCGCACTGGGTGAAACCATGAAATATGCAGGTCCGGTGGCGGGTAAGCTGGGAATATCTCTGGAGCAGGCCGCAGCGATGGCGGGCGTGCTGGCGAATATGGGTATCAGGGGGAGTGATGCTGGTACGGCAATGCGTGCCAGCCTGGCTCGTCTGGCATCACCGCCAAAGGCGGCAGCAGAGGCGCTGAAAGAGCTTGGCGTGTCTGTCTCGGATGCCGGGGGCAAAATGCGCCCGATGGAGGATGTGCTGGCTGACCTTTATAAAGCTACCCGCAAATACGGGGAAGTTGACCGGGTATCGTTCTTTAAGGACATTGCCGGAGAAGAGGCTTTCACATCATTTATGGCCCTCGTTGATGCGGCAGGTGACGGCTCCTTACCCAAACTGAGAAAAGAACTTGAAGGCGCGCGCGGTGAGGCTGAACGCACGGCAAAGGTTATGGCCAACAACCTTGACGGCGATCTGAAATCACTCAGCAGTGCATGGGAAGGGTTGCGCATCCGCATTGCAGATCTGATTGACGGTCCGCTGCGTTCTGTCACGCAGTGGCTCACGCGTGTGGTATCAAAGGTGACGGCGCTGGCGCAGGCCCATCCCGCACTGACGCGCCAGCTACTGATTGCAGGCGGTGCATTGCTGGCAATGACTGCAACGGTTGGCTCGTTGTCGCTGGCTATTGGTGTGCTTGCTGGCCCGCTGGCAAAACTGCGTCTTGGTTTTTCCCTCCTGACCGGATCAATGAATGCTGTCAGGGTTCTGCCAGCACTATGGGGAATGGTGACGGGTTCCGTTTCTTTACTGGGAGGCGCTATCGGGGCGTTGTTCAGTCCGGTTGGTCTTATCGTGGCTGCGCTTGCCGGAGCTGCCGTTCTTATCTGGAAATACTGGGATCCCATCAGGGCATTTTTTGCCGGGGTGTTCAGCGGGATTATGGAAAGGCTGACCCCGTTGCGCGAAACCTTTGAACGGTTTGGTCCTGTTTTTGACGCAATCGGGAGTGGGATCAGCCAGGTGTTTAACTGGTTTAAATCGCTGCTGTCACCGATGGAGTCCAGCAAGGAAACTCTGGATAAATGTACCAGTGCTGGCGAGATATTCGGTAACGTTCTTGGCGGTGCGTTACAACTTGTTCTGACACCTGCAAAAATGTTGCTGGATACGCTGGCGTGGATACTTGAAAAGCTTGGTGTGCTTCCGGATGAAGCGGAAAGGGCGCGCAAGAAAATCGAAGACGCACAGCGTGCGGCCATTCTTCAGGACAAGGTTGCCTTGCTTCAGGGGGATCTGGCGAAAATCAATCCGCCGAAGCCTGTGGAAAATGGCAATGGCACCGGAGGTGATAACCCCAAAGACAATAAACCGCTCACAGACAGCAATACCGGTACGCTGCGCAGACTCAGCAAAATTGCTGATAACACAGGTAAGCTGGTTGAGGAGACGAAAAAACGCATTGGCCCCGGCGATATTGTCTTTAAAAACCTGCCCCGAGCACTTGCTGTTCGTGGGGAGTGGCAGGAGCGGAAGATTGCGCAGGTCAGTAAGCCTGCCCCCGCAATTAATATCACACCCGTGGTTCCGGCTCCGCTGCCTCCGGCGCTGGTCCCTGTTGTTGCGGCCAGCTCCCGCCCGGTGGCGGAGGCTATACGATCTCCAGTGGCATCAGTTCCTGTAACTTCCCGTAACCGGGAGCCTGTTGCCTTCGGATTTGGTGGTGAAATTCATGTTCATCTGCATAACGTTGTTACGCAGAATCCCCGCGAACTGGCGAAACTGGTCGGTGAAATGGTCAGGGCAGAAATGGAACGGCGCGCCCGTGCCGGGCGTGGCTGTTTTTACGATAAAGATTGAGGAGTCATGGCCATGATGATGATCTACGGCATGTTTGTTTTTGAGCTGCGCACGCTGCCGCATCAGCAGTTACAGCAAAACAAAAGCTGGCGGCATGTGAAAAATGAACGCGTTAACCGTTCAGCAAGCTGGCAGTATATCGGTGCAGGTGATGATCGCATCGTTCTTTCTGGTGTGCTTTATCCTGAAATTACAGGTGGCGAAGTGTCGCTGTCGCTGCTGACTACGCAGGCGTATACAGGACGACCCTGGCCTTTGATTGATGGCGTCGGGCAGATTTACGGCATGTATGTCCTGACTGAAACGAATACGACCCGCTCCGAGTTTGATCGCTACGGTAAGGCGAAAAAGATAGAATTTTCACTGACTCTTGAACGCTGTGATGAGGATTTGCGGGAGCGCCTGCAATCCTCATCGTTCAGTGATATGCTGTCCGGCTTCAAAGATAAGGTGACATCATCTCTTAACAGCGCGGCCAGTTCAGTTAAAGGGCTGTTCTGATTTAACACAAAAACCGCTAATGGTCAGATTAGCGGTTTTCATTTTCCTGAGTCTGCCCGGTTGTTTCTTCAGTCTGTATATCGCCTACAGGGTGATAACGATAAATCGTCGATGTGCCAATGCCGTAAATTATTGCCAGTTGTTTTCTGTCGTGCCCGTTTTTGATTAGCCTTGCTATTTGCTCATGCTGTTCTTTTGTCAGCTTCGGTCGACGTCCGCCTGTGCGCCCCCTTGCGCGCGCTGCCGCCAGCCCGGCCAGTGTACGTTCAACAATTAATTCACGTTCCATTTCAGCCAGGGCACCCATCACGTGGAAGAAAAAACGCCCCATTGGAGAAGATGTGTCTATGCTGTCGGTCAGACTGCGAAAATTAATCCCTCGCTCCCGTAGTTCCCCGACGAGAGAAATCAGATGTTTCATGCTTCGCCCGAGGCGATCCAGTTTCCAGACAACCAGCGTGTCACCTTTTTGAAGGCGCTTTAAAGCGCGTTTTAATCCCGGTCGGTCTGTCTTTGTCCCGCTTAATTTATCTTCAAATATTTGTTCACATCCTGCACAAACAAGAGCGTTTCGTTGCAGGTCTGTATTCTGGTCATTTGTTGATACCCTTACATAGCCAATCAGCACACTGAATCTCCCGTCCAAAAGCGCAAATCATGCCATGCAGGCCAGAAACGGCCATTATTTAAAACCTCGGTTTACGAGAACTCGGCACAAGCGGGGAGAAAATACCGTTACTCAGTACAGCGAATACCTGGACCAATCGACAAACATTCAGCGGTGGCCTTTCTGGGGAACTGTCCGGCAATGCCGCTACTGCAACAAAGCTGAAAACAGCACGAAAAATTGCTGGAGTTGGTTTTGATGGTTCTAGCGATATCTCAATTAGTGCCAAAAATGTCAATGCATTTGCACTCCGACAAACAGGTAATACTGTTAATGGTGATACATCCGTTGGATGGAATTGGGATAGTGGTGCATATAACGCCCTGATTGGTGGTGCATCTGCATTAATTCTTCACTTTAATATAAATGCTGGTAGCTGTCCTGCCGTACAATTCCGTGTGAATTATAAAAATGGTGGCATTTCCTACAGGTCGGCTCGTGATGGTTATGGGGTTGAATTAGGTTGGTCAGATTTCTATACCACGACACGAAAACCTTCAGCGGGAGATGTTGGTGCATATACGCGGGCAGAATGTAACTCAAGGTTTATTACAGGTATTCGCCTTGGCGGTCTGTCATCTGTTCAGACATGGAATGGTCCCGGCTGGTCTGACAGGTCAGGTTATGTCGTTACGGGTTCAGTTAACGGAAACCGTGATGAATTAATTGATACAACACAGGCAAGGCCAATTCAGTATTGCATTAATGGGACGTGGTATAACGCGGGGAGTATTTAACGATGATGCACTTAAAAAACATTACTGCTGGCAACCCTAAAACAAAAGAGCAATACCAGCTAACAAAGCAATTTAACATCAAATGGCTTTATTCAGATGATGGAAAAAACTGGTATGAGGAACAAAAGAATTTCCAGCCAGACACTTTGAAAATGGTCTATTACCATAACGGCGTTATTATTTGTATTGAAAAGGATGTTTCAGCAATTAATCCGGAAGGCGCAAGCGTCGTTGAATTACCTGATATTACAGCAAATCGCCGGGCTGATATTTCGGGGAAATGGTTGTTCAAAGATGGCGTAGTGATAAAGCGAACTTATACCGAGGAAGAGCAGAGGCAACAAGCGGAAAATGAAAAGCAAAGCCTGTTGCAACTTGTCAGGGATAAAACCCAGCTATGGGACTCACAGCTACGACTGGGCATCATTTCCGACGAGAATAAACAAAAATTAACCGAGTGGATGCTCTATGCGCAGAAAGTCGAATCTACAGACACCTCCAGCCTGCCAGTAACGTTTCCCGAACAACCAGAATGAGAGAAGGCCCGATATTGGGCCTTAATTTTTACTCAGGCTTTTGTGGCCATTCGGGATTTGCTGTATCCACACGGCTGACCAGAACGCTGTAGCGTTCCCATGACTCCAGTCGTGTGCGTTCCTCATCCATCGCCATATTCAGCCTGACAGCGCGTTCCAGTGGCTGAATAACGCTTTCAGCTTCAGAAAGCAACGCGACCTTTTGTGATTCGGCCTGTTGTTGCTGTTCGTCTGCTGTATAAATCCGCTTAACCACAGTTCCGTCCTTAAACATCCACTTCCCTGAATCATCGGCACGACGATTGGCTGTTATATCTGGAATCTCAACGACACTAAAGCCTTCGGGATTAAGCGTTGGGGCATCTTTGGTTATGGCAACAATAATATTATTTTCGTCGTATACAATCTTTATGGTGTCGTCCTGAAAGTTATTTACTTCCTCATACCAGTTTTTACCGTCTTCGGACCATAACCAGATAACATCAAAATTCTTTGTTAGCTGATATTGTTCTTTTGTTTTTGGATTTCCGGACTTAATATTTTTTAATATGCTGCATAATTTACACCTGTGCGACGTTATACCATGTGCCATTGATGTATTTTTGTATTGGTCTGAAGATGGCTTCATCATCGCCATCTACTTCACCAATGATTCTTAATCCGGTAATTGCGTGTCCGGCTTTTTCATAACGACCACCACGCGCCATCAATTGAACAACACGCGTACCCAGGCGAACATCTTTTACATAGCGTGAATCAAAATTCCCCCAGTTGCTGGGCTGTATCTGACCGTTAACAGAAAATATTACCGAGTTATCTGTATTTCGCTGGCTATAGAAATGCCATCCTGCCTCATTGCCTAACTCTGCAACTACTGGACGGGTTGAAGCACCCCATAAATTAAACGTTGCATTCTTTGTGGAGTTGTTGGAGCTGGATAGCGTGAATTTTTTACCATCCCCGGCCTGAATATTTTTAAAAGCAATAGCCACTCCATTCTGAAAGCGGAATACACGCTGACTATTAGCATAAACATCCAGAATACCGTCTCCATTCTGTTTAAATCCGGTGTCATTATCACCAAGAACAATAGAGTGAACCGCCCCGGGTTTCCTGGAGAGTGTTTTATCTGTGAACTCAGGCTGCCAGATCATCGTTTCCGATGGAAGCATAATAAGCTTTTTCTGCTTCTGCCGGAGGGATGTGGCCCAGCCTTTCCAGCAATCGTCGATTATTATACCAGTCCACCCACGTGAGTGTGGCCAGTTCCACTTCTGCACGGTTTTTCCAGCTCTTACGGTGTATTACCTCCGCTTTGTAAAGACCATTGATG
>NZ_MIIV01000004.1:0-14527 GCF_001743015.1 Shigella sp. FC1567 | reverse complement strand
TTTTTTAATATTTCATTCTCCATTTCAATGCGTTGTAGCTTTTTCCTCAGCTTACGTATTTCGATTTGTTCTGGTGTTATCGGAGAGGCTTTTGGTGTTTTGCCCTGACGCTCATCACGCAGTTGTTTGCCCCATCTTGTCATTGTGGAAAGGCCAACATCCATAGCTTTGGCGGCATCTGCCACCGTGTATTTCTGGTCAACAACCAGTTGAGCGGATTCGCGTTTAAACTCTGCGCTAAAATTTCTTTTTTTCATTGGAGCACCTGTGTTGTTCTGAGGTGAGCATATCACCTCTGTTCAGGTGGCCAAATTCAGTGTGCCACTTCACATTTTATCGGAGAAGCAATGACTCTTTGTCTCAGTACCCTCCTCCTTTTTAAAAGGCAGATTTCAGTCGCTAATACAACACATTTTTAAATACACTTTAACCTGGTTCATTATTACACATCTAAAACATCACAAAAATATTACTTCACACACTATCGGAGAACATAATAACTTTTTAAAATGAGCGCTTTTTGATAGTTGTTAACGTTTTCCTTTACGATACTATCACTGCTTTTTTTATACACAAATATTACCGGGTGGAAATGAAAGGGAATTTAAAGGTAATTATATCAGGAAGATATAACGCATTATATTTATTGTGTGTAGAAGAAAATCCATTCCTGTTCTAATTATCCAATTTAAAAACCTTAGCATAAAACAGATGATGAATAAGGAATGTTATGTCAATTGACTTTACCCCAGGTATAATAAATACATATCACGGCAATATTTATAACTGCACAACAAATACCGATAATGTTAAAACGCCAGACACACCGAAGTGGCCTTGTGATAATTGGGAAGAACAACAACCCATTAATTCCACATTCTCTGGAGAAGGATACAACCCTGAACAATTTGATTTAGCGCAACAACAACTCCAACAAATTAATGCATGCCACACGAACACCACATATACAAATGCAGACTACTCAAAAGTTGTGGTTCAACTTGTAAGTCTTATTAATAACATTGAAACGATAAGTTCGACACCACTTACGCAACAGACACAATCAATACTTAATCAGATTAATAACATTAGATATGAAAAAAACAAAAGTGCTGAATGTCGAATCATTGTTGTCGCTAATCCTAAACCCGACAAGGCAATCATAACTAAAATTAGCGTAGAAGAGGGAATACCCATAACATTCAGTGTCCAAACCATGTTTTCAGATACTAATTTTATTGCTGAACAACGAGCTGACTTACCAACTAATATAAAAGATATTCAAAGCCTGTATCAAAAAATGACGAAGTTATATATTGAGCACAGTGAAAATAAAAACAGGATGAAAGTCTTTGCCGGAACCAACTTTATTGATTTCAATATGACAGGACAGAACCTTTCCGGGTTCGTTCTAACCTTGTCAAGGTTTTATTTCGAAGATCTACTTAATATAAATTTCACTGACGCAAATTTAGGTGACACTATTTTTTACATAAAGAACACCCTACCCCCCCAAATTATATAAAGATGGACAATATCTTGACAAACAAATCGAAGGTTTATTTTCAACATTATTAACCATTAATGACAACTTTTTACGAGCAAAAGCGGAAATTGCTTCGACAATAATTAAATTTTTAGAGGCCAGGATAACCAATCTTTCATACAATGACATATTAAAATATCAGCAAGAATTCCAAAAACAATGTTATAAGCAAGTTAAAGCCTCTACGACACTCTCTCGATACAATAAAATTCAAACATGGGCAGAAATGTCTGAATATCAGTTCGAAGTATTTCAATTCGAGACGCTTAACCCAAAAAAAATGTCACACACGCCTTATTTAAAGAGGCCACTTCCTAATGAAAAAGATATAAATTATGGGGTGGAAATAGAAATACCATCTGGCAAAAGAATTCGCTTATCAAATCATTATCAGAATATAATACCATAATATTGATTATTAGCACTTTATAATTATTGAATAAAAATAGATTTTATGTAATTTTAAAACAAAGGATTATATTATGGGGCGATGGATACTTATGCCACGCCCCAAAATCAATGGAATTGAACTAAACAAAAGGGATATAAACATCAGACAGGTTTACGTTACTATCAGGCATATCGCCTCAGAATCAGATGAAAACTATAAAGAAATATCTATTATGGTTTTAATATTTGTTGATAAGGATAGTAACATGAACATGACAAAAGGTGCACTCATCCTCAGCCTTTCATTTTTGCTTGCCGCATGTAGTTCAATTCCGCAAAATATCAAAGGCAATAACCAACCTGATATTCAAAAAAGTTTTGTTGCTGTTCATAACCAGCCGGGGTTATATGTTGGTCAACAAGCGCGCTTTGGTGGGAAGGTTATCAACGTTATCAATGGCAAAACGGATACGTTGTTAGAAATCGCTGTATTACCGTTGGATAGCTATGCGAAACCTGATATTGAAGCCAACTATCAGGGCCGACTGCTCGCCAGACAAAGCGGCTTCCTTGACCCAGTGAACTATCGTAATCACTTTGTTACCATCCTCGGTACCATTCAGGGTGAACAACCTGGCTTTATCAATAAAGTCCCGTATAACTTCCTGGAAGTGAATATGCAGGGCATCCAGGTGTGGCATTTGAGAGAAGTGGTTAATACCACCTATAACCTATGGGATTACGGCTATGGTGCATTCTGGCCGGAACCGGGCTGGGGTGCGCCTTACTACACCAATGCGGTGAGTCAGGTAACACCTGAGCTGGTCAAATAACACCACCGAAAGATGCAGATGCTTTCTCAGCATCTGCATCGTGCATTACATAAAATTAATACACAGCAAGCTAACTATTATTATTATAAGCCCTGTCCTGTTAATTACCTTTGGCAAACTGATTATAAAATTAATGTCCGCACCAGGAGTCGGTTATGTTTCTTATAATTACCAGGGATACGATGTTCTTCACCGCGATGAAAAACATTTTGAGCAAAGGTAATGTCGTTCATATACAGAACGAAGAAGAGATCGACGGAATGTTGCATCAGAATGCCTTTGTCATTATTGATACATTAATGAATAATGTATTTCATTCTAATTTTCTCACTCAAATTGAACGATTAAAACCTGTCCATGTGATTATTTTCTCCCCCTTTAATATTAAACGCTGCCTGGGGAAAGTGCCGGTGACCTTTGTTCCGCGGACTATCACTATCATCGATTTTGTCGCACTCATCAATGGCAGTTACTGCTCTGTGCCTGAAGCGGCTGTGTCACTTTCGCGCAAGCAACATCAGGTTCTGAGCTGCATTGCGAATCAAATGACAACGGAGGATATTCTGGAGAAACTGAAAATAACGCTAAAAACGTTCTACTGCCATAAACACAATATCATGATGATCCTCAATCTTAAGCGGATCAATGAGCTGGTACGCCATCAGCATATTGATTATCTGGTGTGAATTTCAGGCTTACGGTGAGTCTGACTACGCTGCCACACAGATTAGCTAATTGAAACGCCTTTCACCCCTGCCATACCTTTTAATAATCGCAACAGATCTTCTATCGACGTTGTGGCATGAAGCTGGATATCAATGGCGACCACTTCATGATCTTCATTTTCCTGCAACGAAACTAAATCCGTTTTTATTTTTTGCTGCTTAAACCAGTCGAGCATTGATACCGTATTACCGTTCACTAATGTCAGCTGTAAATGGTAATTTTTGTTCATCAGGCGGAAGGTTAATTGATGGAAGACTTCCAGCACCAGCAAGGTCATCACTGAACCATACATACCCAATTCGTACATACCACTGCCAATAACCATACCTATAGCGGCGGTCATCCAGATATCCGCTGCCGTCGTCAAACCTACAATATTTTGGTTACGAACGAGAATGTTACCTGCACCGATAAACCCGACGCCCGTCACCACCTGAGCAGCAATACGGCTGGGGTCGAGTCCGACGTGATCTAAAGACAGCACGTCAGCAAAACCATATTTCGAAACAATCATAAACAGGGCGCTTCCCATGCCAATTAATACATGTGTGCGTAACCCTGCTCCTTTGCCTCACATTTGCCTTTCCATGCCAATAGCGCCACAGGCAATTGCCGCGAGTATAAGACGTATAATAAATTCTGCTGTCATATAAAAATGCAAAAAGGAGCAGCAAGATGGCTCAACTTGCTACTCCTTTTTACTTGTACCTCATTAATTCGGCAAGTCATTAGATGCTTGATTTTTGAAGGTATACAAATTTTTCTGCGGGTTTTTCTTACAGTATTCGATCACTTTAGGAATTTGAGTGAGATCGGTTTCATTTAAAGTAACGGTATCGCCACCTTTATATACTGTTTCTTCATGCAGCATCCACCATGCAACCGGGGTCATTGCTTTTGGATTCAGATCAATAAATTCCTGGCAGGTCATATCTTTAGCGGATTCATTGGCTGCCAGCGCAGATTGTGCGTTCACCAGTGACAAAGCCGCTACAGCGCCCATAAAAATAAACGCTTTACGGAGAGATGAAATATTCATTTTGTAACCCATTCAATATATAGATTATATATGAACAGGAGGAATAGCTGCTTTTAAAGAAGATATTCCGGCCTGTTCAATATGCAAGGAAGTACGATGTAACGCATTCCCGGAATTACATATCTTTCTTAATTTTGTCCCATTCGCCTTTAACTTTATCTTTAAAGTTGGCTTGTTTATCCTGAGTACAAGCCTGAACGATAGCTGGGGTTACGGTTGCAATACCCTGAACATCTAAAACCGCATCTTCTGGTTTATCTTTGTTGTTCAGCGCTTCAGCAAAACCAACTGCAGTTGGCTGGAAGGATTCGTCCACAGCCAGGAAATCTTCACAGGTCCAGGAGTTGACCGGTTTTTTGTTATCAGCTGCTTTTTGCGCATCCGCTGCATTGCTCACAACTGGCAGAAGAAGCAGACCACCAAGAATAACGCCTAATACTTTTTTCATCGTAATATCCTCAACTATAAAGTGAAAGAGCCGTCACAAATCAATTTCGACACTGAGGTTATAACCTGGTTTTCTGTATATGTCATGTTGATGGAAAATATCAAAATCAGATATTTTTATTTCAATACAATGAGTTACAGATGCATCAGATACTGCAATTAGGAAATTTTTATTAAATCGACTGCATTCTTAGACGCGTTTTTGGCATAGATTGATAGCAGGGGATTTTCTTCTTAATTTTATAGGGTGGTTCTATGTTATATATAGATAAGGCAACAATTTTGAAGTTTGATCTGGAGATGCTTAAAAAACATCGCAGAGCAATCCAGTTTATTGCCGTGCTGCTGTTTATCGTCGGGTTGCTGTGTATCAGTTTCCCGTTCGTCTCTGGCGATATTTTAAGCACAGTAGTGGGTGCATTATTAATCTGCTCGGGTATTGCGCTTATTGTCGGGTTATTCAGCAACCGCAGTCATAATTTCTGGCCGGTATTATCCGGTTTCCTCGTCGCAGTCGCCTATTTATTGATCGGCTATTTCTTCATCCGCGCACCGGAGCTGGGCATTTTTGCCATTGCGGCATTTATTGCCGGTTTGTTCTGTGTTGCAGGGGTTATTCGCCTGATGAGTTGGTATCGTCAGCGTTCAATGAAAGGCAGCTGGCTACAGCTCGTTATTGGTGTGCTGGATATCGTCATTGCCTGGATATTCCTTGGTGCAACGCCGATGGTGTCTGTAACGCTGGTTTCCACACTGGTGGGAATTGAACTGATATTTAGCGCCGCCAGCCTGTTCAGCTTCGCCAGTTTGTTCGTTAAGCAGCAATAATTACCCCGGTTGTCACCCGGATCATAGTCACTTGATGTGACTATGATCCGATTAATACTCTCTCCGCTACGCAGTGTTGTAGATCAATTGCGCACTATCATTGAAATAATTACCTGCTAGTGATTATTTCAACCTACTGAATTTCATCTAATTTTTTTCACTCCATGGCAAATTAGCCATTTCAAACATTATCATGGCTGATATTTTCCGTAGTCAGGTTTAATGTTTTAAAAGTGCTGTGGGAAAGTGAACAAAGAGTTCCGTAAGCGTTGATGCTATGGGCGGTTAAATAAGTAATCCGGGTTCATTTTTTTGCAACTGGCGTTGATTACATTGCATAAATATCCGTGTCTCCAGACGCTATATAAAAACCTGAAGACATGAATGCGTTATTTACTCAGGTAATTTCAATGCGTTAAAAGAAAGCTGGCAATCCAATTGCCAGCTTAAGTCGAAACAAGGAGACTCGATATTTAAATCGGATTACATTTTAACTTTAGTAATATTCTTCAGAGATCACAAACTGGTTATTGATAACTTATTCTTGGGCAGTAATCCGCAAACGTTAACTTTTTGTTTACTATTTACAAGCTGATAACAACCAGGAATCTTACTTAGGATCAATATATGGAGTGCGTGATGGATAAATCTGAAGTATTGATTAGTGTTAATAGACGTATTAGTTCACGAAGGGTAAAGTTCTTATAGGCGTTTACTATATTGAACAACGATTCGGACAAGGATGTAAATAATGAAAAGGATGACATGTTCGAAACGATAACGGCTAAGGAGCAAGTTATGATTTTTCTCATGACGAAAGATTCTTTTCTTTTACAGGGCTTTTGGCAGTTGAAAGATAATCACGAAATGATAAAAATCAATTCCCTGTCAGAGATCAAAAAAGTAGGCAATAAACCCTTCAAGGTTATCATTGATACCTATCACAATCATATCCTTGATGAAGAAGCGATTAAATTTCTGGAGAAATTAGATGCCGAGAGAATTATTGTTTTGGCACCTTATCACATCAGTAAACTAAAAGCTAAAGCGCCTATTTATTTTGTTAGCCGCAAAGAAAGTATCAAAAATCTTCTTGAGATTACTTATGGTAAACACTTGCCCCATAAGAATTCACAATTATGTTTTTCACATAATCAGTTCAAAATTATGCAACTGATTCTGAAAAATAAAAATGAAAGCAATATCACGTTGACGCTCAATATTTCGCAACAAACATTAAAGATTCAGAAATTCAACATTATGTACAAGTTGAAACTAAGACGTATGAGCGACATCGTCACCCTGGGTATCACATCTTATTTTTAGTCAGGACATAAGCAACTGAAATTGATGGCTGGCATGACGAGGGATGCAGATGCTGATTTCATTACCCCCGGTGATTACTAAAGGAGAGGCTAAAACGACTTTATTCCCCTGGTATGTGTATCCACCAGTAGAACCCTTCGTTGCCCGAATGCTGGCAGGAACTGTTGGCAGAACGGCAACATTTTTTTTGTCGTTGACCTCACCATGTCGATCACTGTGCCTGTATCCCACCTTACTGGCTGACAACCCCACTATGCCGCTGGTCTGTAAATCCCTCATATCTCTCCTCGCGCGCAATTTAAAGAACCGTTATTTCTCAAGAATTTTCAGGGACTAAAATGAACAGAAGAAGAAAGCTGTTAATACCGTTGTTATTCTGCGGCGCGATGCTCACCGCCTGCGATGACAAATCGGCGGAAAACGCCGCCGCCATGACGCCTGAGGTCGGTGTCGTCACACTCTCCCCCGGTTCGGTCAATGTGTTGAGCGAATTGCCCGGTAGAACCGTTCCTTATGAAGTTGCCGAGATACGTCCCCAGGTGGGCGGTATTATCATTAAACGCAACTTTATCGAAGGCGATAAAGTGAACCAGGGCGATTCGCTGTATCAGATTGATCCTGCACCTTTACAGGCCGAGCTAAACTCCGCCAAAGGCTCGCTGGCGAAAGCGCTCTCTACCGCCAGCAATGCCCGCATCACCTTTAACCGCCAGGCATCGTTGCTGAAGACCAACTACGTTAGCCGTCAGGATTACGACACCGCGCGCACCCAGCTGAATGAAGCAGAAGCCAATGTCACCGTCGCCAAAGCGGCTGTTGAACAGGCGACGATCAATCTGCAATACGCGAATGTCACCTCGCCGATTACGGGCGTCAGCGGGAAATCGTCGGTGACCGTCGGCGCACTCGTTACCGCTAATCAGGCAGATTCGCTGGTTACCGTACAACGTCTGGACCCGATTTATGTCGATCTCACGCAGTCGGTGCAGGATTTCTTGCGCATGAAAGAAGAGGTCGCCAGTGGGCAAATCAAACAGGTTCAGGGCAGTACGCCAGTACAGCTCAATCTGGAAAATGGTAAACGCTACAGCCAGACCGGCACACTGAAATTCTCCGACCCGACGGTGGATGAAACCACGGGCTCCGTGACGTTACGGGCGATTTTCCCCAACCCAAATGGTGACTTGCTGCCTGGCATGTACGTCACGGCATTAGTGGATGAAGGTAGCCGCCAGAATGTATTACTGGTGCCGCAGGAAGGCGTCACCCACAACGCCCAGGGTAAAGCAACGGCGCTCATTCTGGATAAAGACGATGTTGTGCAGCTACGCGAAATTGAAGCCAGCAAAGCCATCGGCGACCAGTGGGTTGTCACCTCTGGCTTGCAGGCTGTCGATCGGGTGATCGTTTCCGGTTTGCAACGCATTCGTCCGGGTATCAAAGCACGAGCAATTTCCTCCAGCCAGGAAAACGCCAGCACCGAATCGAAACAATAACGTTGCAGGCTTAAGGGGACTTTCATGGCTAACTATTTTATTGATCGCCCGGTTTTTGCCTGGGTACTTGCCATTATTATGATGCTTGCAGGTGGTCTGGCGATCATGAACTTACCGGTTGCGCAGTATCCGCAGATTGCGCCACCGACCATTACCGTCAGCGCTACCTATCCAGGTGCCGATGCGCAAACGGTAGAAGACTCGGTCACTCAGGTGATTGAGCAAAATATGAATGGGCTTGATGGCCTGATGTACATGTCTTCAACCAGTGATGCGGCGGGTAATGCCTCTATCACTCTGACCTTCGAGACTGGGACATCTCCTGATATCGCACAGGTTCAGGTGCAAAATAAACTGCAACTCGCTATGCCTTCATTACCTGAAGCGGTGCAGCAGCAGGGGATTAGCGTTGATAAGTCGAGCAGTAATATTCTGATGGTAGCGGCGTTTATTTCTGATAACGGCAGCCTCAACCAGTACGATATCGCGGACTATGTAGCGTCTAATATCAAAGACCCGCTAAGCCGTACCGCGGGCGTTGGTAGCGTACAGCTCTTTGGTTCCGAGTACGCCATGCGTATCTGGCTGGACCCGCAAAAACTCAATAAATACAATCTGGTACCTTCCGATGTTATTTCCCAGATTAAGGTGCAAAACAACCAGATTTCCGGTGGTCAACTGGGTGGCATGCCACAGGCGGCAGACCAGCAACTAAACGCCTCGATCATTGTGCAGACGCGTCTGCAAACGCCGGAAGAATTTGGCAAAATCCTGTTGAAAGTTCAGCAAGATGGTTCGCAAGTGCTGCTGCGTGATGTCGCCCGCGTCGAACTTGGAGCGGAAGATTATTCCACCGTGGCGCGCTATAACGGCAAACCTGCTGCCGGGATCGCCATCAAACTGGCTACCGGAGCAAACGCCCTGGATACCTCGCGGGCAGTCAAAGAGGAGCTGAACCGCTTATCAGCCTATTTCCCCGCAAGTCTGAAGACGGTTTATCCTTACGACACCACGCCGTTTATCGAAATTTCTATTCAGGAAGTTTTTAAAACACTGGTTGAGGCTATCATCCTCGTCTTCCTGGTCATGTATCTGTTTTTGCAGAATTTCCGTGCCACAATCATCCCGACGATTGCCGTACCGGTGGTTATTCTCGGGACGTTTGCGATCTTGTCGGCGGTCGGTTTCACCATCAACACGTTAACTATGTTCGGGATGGTGCTGGCGATAGGGTTACTGGTGGATGACGCCATCGTGGTGGTGGAGAACGTCGAGCGTGTCATTGCGGAAGATAAGCTACCACCGAAGGAAGCGACGCATAAATCGATGGGGCAGATCCAACGTGCGCTGGTCGGTATTGCTGTTGTTCTTTCCGCAGTGTTTATGCCGATGGCCTTTATGAGCGGCGCAACCGGGGAGATCTACCGCCAGTTCTCCATCACGCTGATCTCCTCCATGCTGCTTTCAGTATTTGTGGCAATGAGCCTGACCCCTGCCCTGTGCGCCACCATTCTGAAAGCCGCGCCGGAAGGCGGTCACAAACCTAACGCCCTGTTCGCACGCTTCAACACGCTGTTTGAAAAATCAACTCAGCACTATACCGATAGCACCCGCTCGCTGTTGCGTTGTACCGGTCGCTACATGGTGGTCTACCTGCTGATTTGCGCCGGGATGGCGGTGCTGTTCCTGCGTACACCGACCTCTTTCTTACCAGAAGAGGATCAGGGGGTATTTATGACCACCGCGCAGTTACCTTCCGGTGCCACCATGGTTAACACCACGAAAGTGCTGCAACAGGTGACGGATTATTATCTTACAAAAGAGAAAGATAATGTTCAGTCGGTGTTTACCGTTGGCGGCTTTGGCTTCAGCGGCCAGGGGCAAAACAACGGCCTGGCGTTTATCAGTCTCAAGCCGTGGTCTGAACGTGTCGGTGAGGAAAACTCGGTTACCGCGATCATTCAGCGGGCAATGATTGCGTTAAGCAGTATCAATAAAGCCGTCGTCTTCCCGTTCAACTTACCCGCGGTGGCTGAACTGGGTACCGCGTCAGGTTTTGATATGGAACTGCTGGACAACGGTAACCTGGGGCACGAAAAACTAACCCAGGCACGAAACGAGCTGTTATCACTGGCAGCGCAATCGCCTGACCAGGTCACCGGGGTACGCCCGAACGGCCTGGAAGATACGCCGATGTTCAAAGTGAACGTCAACGCCGCGAAAGCTGAGGCAATGGGTGTGGCGCTGTCTGATATCAACCAGACAATTTCCACCGCCTTCGGCAGCAGCTACGTGAACGACTTCCTCAACCAGGGGCGGGTGAAAAAAGTGTATGTCCAGGCAGGCACGCCGTTCCGTATGTTGCCGGATAACATCAACCAATGGTATGTACGCAACGCCTCTGGCACGATGGCACCGCTTTCTGCCTACTCGTCTACCGAATGGACCTATGGTTCACCGCGATTGGAACGCTACAACGGCATCCCGTCAATGGAGATTTTAGGTGAAGCGGCGGCCGGGAAAAGTACCGGTGACGCTATGAAATTTATGGCAGACCTGGTCGCTAAACTTCCGGCAGGCGTCGGCTACTCATGGACCGGACTGTCGTATCAGGAAGCGTTATCCTCAAACCAGGCTCCTGCACTGTATGCCATTTCACTGGTCGTGGTGTTCCTCGCCCTCGCCGCACTCTATGAGAGCTGGTCAATTCCGTTCTCGGTGATGTTGGTTGTTCCGTTAGGCGTCGTTGGCGCATTACTGGCCACCGATCTGCGCGGCTTAAGTAATGACGTCTACTTCCAGGTTGGTTTGCTGACCACCATCGGGCTTTCCGCCAAGAACGCCATCCTGATTGTCGAATTTGCCGTTGAGATGATGCAGAAAGAAGGGAAAACGCCGATAGGGGCAATCATCGAAGCGGCGCGGATGCGTTTACGCCCAATCCTGATGACCTCTCTGGCCTTTATTCTCGGCGTGCTGCCGCTGGTTATCAGTCATGGTGCCGGTTCTGGCGCGCAAAACGCGGTAGGTACCGGCGTGATGGGCGGGATGTTTGCCGCAACAGTGCTGGCAATTTACTTCGTTCCGGTCTTTTTCGTTGTAGTGGAACATCTCTTTGCCCGCTTTAAAAAAGCGTAACGTGTAAATGAGAGTAAGGTTGAACGTGAAGGTTCAGCCTTACTCTTTCCTGCTAACCATTCACCACTCAACAACCAGCTAACCGTCAGGAATACCAGGCTTAGTACACAGCACTGAAAGTAGAAACCACTCCAGCCATTCGTCATCAATTTGAACAGCACAATACTGACCCACATTCCCGTAATCGTATGAATTGTCAGCTTAATAATCCCAAACATGCCGAGTCTTTTCCTCCTGAAAATACCTATACCGCCTGGCAAACTGCGAAAGAGAACTAGCCGGTAGCCCGGCAGAAATCATCAGGGAAGAGTTTCACATGAAGCAGGTGTGAGATCCTGACCAATATTCAAATGCAAAATATGTCAGGAAAAGGTACCTAGCGAATGTTGCGCAAACTGATGTGGCGTTACACCATAATATTGTCGAAATGTGTTTATAAAGTACGACGTACTGCTATAGCCACATTTTTCTGCAATAGTATGCAGAGGAATTTGACGTAACTCGAGTAATCGTCTGGCCATCGACATCCTGGAAGCGAGTAATATTTTACTGAAACAGGTATTTTCATCCTGCAACTTTTTTTTGATGAGACTCTCGCTGGTATACATTCTTTCCGCGATATCGCGCAGATACCAACGTTTGGCGATATCAAAGCTAATAAGGCGTTCAACTTTTCCTGAAACAGTGCTGATGCTATTGAAAAGTAAGGGGATCAGTTCTTTCTTATGAGAAAACATCGATAAACAGGAAAGGTAGAGCATATTGCTCAGTATCGGTGAATTTACCCCGGATTCATTGAAGCTATCAAAAATCGCCGTCACCAGCGGCATGGGGGGTGACTGGTTAATTAATAGACGGTCTTTGCTATGTAACCCTAAATTGCGTGGTAGCTGACGAATATTTTGTAAGTAATGGCAAACTGTCAGCTCATCGATATCCAGTCGTCGCGTATCCGGTGAACAAAACGCAAAATCGTCTGCCAAATTTTTCTCCAGCAGCACGATACTCTCGTTATGCAGCGATATTTTATGCTGTTCATGATAAATATCGAATGAACGACGAATGAGGATCACCGAGCAGACATGAGTCATGATTATCCCTTATATTTCATACTGCGATTATTTCAATTTCAGTATACTAATGAAATGTTGCCAGACTGTTTCTTAGCGCAAAAACTGCCAGATTTGGCAGGACCAAAATTTATCCACAAAGTAGTTTTGCATAACAGTTAATTGATAATAAGTAAATGCAGCACGAATATATTTTCGCACAGCGTATAGCTTATGTTTATAAAAAAATGGCTGATCTTATTTCCAGTAAAAGTTATATTTAACTTACTGAGAGCACAAAGTTTCCCGTGCCAACAGGGAGTGTTATAGCGGTTTATTAGTCTGGAGACGGCAGACTATCCTCTTCCCGGTCCCCTATGCCAGGTTTTTTTTATGTCTGAGTAAAATTCTATAATCTTATTCCTTCCGCAGAACGGTCAGTGCCGTAAAAATTTCCTTGCGCAACAATACTTGCCGCCGAGTCACGGTTCGGCAATCCCTGCGCCGATCGCTCCTGATACTCTGTGGGCGTCATCCCATAATAATTTCGAAAGACGTAAATGAAATACGACACGCTGTGATATCCACAGGACACTGCGACTCGCTTAATTGAAAAGCCATGTATAACAATAAGTTGCAAAGCACGTTGCATTCTACACTCAGTAAGCAACTGTGAATATGATGTCTCTTCTTCGCGCAATTTTTTCTTTAACAGGCTTGGACTCATCAACAGCTCGCTGGCGATTCGGGCTAGTGTCCACTCATGGGCGATATTATTATTGATAACCGTACAAACTCTTGTTCGCATGTTCGGTTGCAAAACGTTCAAAAGCAGCGGTATAAAGTGCTCATCCTCAAGAAAAACAGATAACAACGCAAAGATTAATGCTCTTTTACGTAGCATTTCTGCATAGCGAAGATTCTTATTCTGCGATAGTTGCGCAACTTCCTGAAAAACAGGAATATCTCTGCTACAGTGATGAACGAGTAATGAAGAAATTTTTTTATGTGCATGAAGATTTAATGCCTCCTCCTTGAGCATCGGCAGAAATAATGAAAGCGTATCCCTTGATACTAATACAAAATTTTCAACACACTTATCTACTCGAATTTGGCTTGCATCCGCAAAAACCAGGTCACCACCATTAAAATAGCGATATTCACCATTAACCATGGTGAGAATATATTTATGTCTTGCGTACGCAATTAGACAATTCCCATGTAATGATTGCATAGTTGACTTAATATTACATAAACATATTACTGTTAATTAATGTAGCACGCCGCCCTCTTAAGTCAAATTGATTGATAAATAAATTTAAACGAAGCGGGAGAACAGGATGATAATGTGTGATGTTCTACGGGCAGGATGACTGGATTTATAATACAAAAACGCGTTTAAGAACGCAGTGAAATTAATAGCAAGCAAATAATCCCTTTTCGTGACATTAAAGGCAATCGCTACATTTAATAAACATTCATATAACATATATCTTATCAACACGATGAATAGACAGCCAATATATTATTGCGATTAATAAGCAACCGAATGCCCAGCTGTTTTTTTAAAGGCTGGGCATTCGGTTTTTACAACGTTATGTTATCAGGTGTGTTTAAAGCTGTTCTGCTGGGCAATACCCTGCAGTTTCGGGTGATCGCTGAGATATTTCAGGGAGGCTTTGTAGTCTTCCAGCAACAGTTCAGCAAAG
>NZ_MIIV01000003.1:0-14850 GCF_001743015.1 Shigella sp. FC1567 | reverse complement strand
GATCGCGCCGTCCATCTGAGCAGCACCGGTGATCATGTTTTTAACATAGTCGGCGTGCCCCGGGCAGTCTACGTGTGCGTAGTGACGGGTCGGGGTGTCATATTCAACGTGAGAAGTGTTGATGGTGATACCACGAGCTTTTTCTTCCGGCGCGTTATCGATCTGGTCGAATGCACGAGCAGCACCGCCGTAGGTTTTAGCCAGTACGGTGGTGATTGCAGCGGTCAGAGTAGTTTTACCGTGGTCAACGTGGCCGATAGTACCAACGTTAACGTGCGGTTTTGTACGTTCAAATTTTTCTTTAGACACGGCTATATTCCTTACTATAGTGCTCTCCCCTTCAGGAGAGAGCACGGGACTTTGGTATTAACCCTTAGGCTTATTTACCACGGGCTTCAATTACGGCCTGAGCAACGTTACTCGGCGCTTCATCATACTTCAGGAATTCCATAGTGTATGATGCACGACCTTTGGTCAGAGAACGCAGCTGAGTTGCGTATCCGAACATTTCAGACAGCGGTACTTCAGCGTGGATCTTAACGCCAGTAACTTCAGATTCCTGACCTTTGAGCATACCACGACGACGGCTCAAGTCACCGATAACGTCACCGGTGTTCTCTTCCGGAGTTTCTACTTCAACCTTCATGATCGGCTCAAGCAGAACTGGTTTCGCTTTCTTAAAGCCTTCTTTAAAGGCGATAGAAGCAGCCAGTTTAAACGCCAGTTCAGAGGAGTCAACGTCATGGTAAGAACCGAAGTGCAGACGAATACCCATGTCTACTACCGGGTAGCCTGCCAGCGGACCTGCTTTCAGCTGTTCCTGGATACCTTTATCAACGGCCGGGATGTATTCGCCAGGGATTACACCACCTTTAATGTCGTTGATGAACTCGTAGCCTTTCGGGTTTGAACCCGGCTCCAGCGGGTACATGTCGATAACAACATGACCATACTGACCACGACCACCAGACTGTTTCGCGTGTTTACCTTCAACATCGGTAACTTTCTGGCGGATAGTTTCACGGTAAGCAACCTGCGGTTTACCTACGTTCGCTTCAACGTTGAATTCACGCTTCATACGGTCAACGATGATGTCGAGGTGCAGTTCGCCCATACCCGCGATGATTGTCTGGTTAGATTCTTCGTCAGTCCATACACGGAAAGACGGGTCTTCTTTAGCCAGACGGCCCAGAGCCAGACCCATTTTTTCCTGGTCAGCTTTGGTTTTCGGTTCAACTGCGATGGAGATTACCGGCTCAGGGAATTCCATACGTTCCAGAATGATCGGCGCATCCGGGTCACACAGGGTGTCACCAGTGGTTACGTCTTTCAGACCGATAGCAGCAGCGATGTCGCCCGCGCGAACTTCTTTGATCTCTTCACGTTTGTTAGCGTGCATCTGAACGATACGACCGAAACGCTCACGTGCAGCTTTCACGGAGTTCAGTACGGTATCACCAGAGTTAACCACACCGGAGTAAACACGGAAGAAGGTCAGGTTACCAACAAACGGGTCGGTAGCGATTTTGAACGCCAGTGCAGAGAACGGCTCGTCATCACTTGCGTGACGTTCAGCCGGAGTGTCTTTACCGTCGTCCAGGATACCGTTGATCGCAGGTACGTCAACCGGGGATGGCAGGTAATCAATTACCGCATCCAGCATCGCCTGAACACCTTTGTTCTTGAACGCAGAACCACAGGTTACCAGGATGATTTCGTTGTTCAGAACGCGCTGACGCAGAGCACCTTTGATTTCTGCTTCAGTCAGTTCTTCACCACCCAGGTATTTTTCCATCAGCTCTTCAGAAGCTTCAGCTGCGGATTCGATCAGGTTCTGGTGCCATTCGTTAGCCAGTTCAACCATGTCTGCCGGGATATCTTCGTATTCGAAGGTTACGCCCTGGTCAGCGTCGTTCCAGTTAATAGCTTTCATTTTCACCAGGTCAACAACACCGGTGAAATGTTCTTCAGCACCAATCGCCAGCTGCAGCGGAACCGGATTCGCGCCCAGACGGGTTTTGATCTGGTTAACAACTTTCAGGAAGTTCGCACCCATGCGGTCCATTTTGTTAACGAACGCAATGCGCGGAACTTTATATTTGTTTGCCTGACGCCATACGGTTTCAGACTGCGGCTGAACACCACCAACTGCGCAGTAAACCATTACCGCACCATCGAGAACACGCATGGAACGTTCTACTTCGATTGTGAAGTCAACGTGCCCCGGGGTGTCGATGATGTTGATGCGATGCGGCTCATACTGCTTAGCCATACCAGACCAGAATGCAGTAGTCGCAGCGGAAGTGATGGTAATACCACGTTCCTGCTCCTGCTCCATCCAGTCCATGGTTGCAGCGCCGTCATGAACTTCACCTATTTTATGGTTTACACCGGTGTAGAACAGAATACGTTCGGTAGTAGTGGTTTTACCGGCGTCGATGTGCGCACTGATACCGATGTTACGGTAGCGTGCGATGGGTGTTGTACGAGCCATTTGTTTCCTCGTTTATCTTTTAGGCGTTCAATTTAAGTAGCCCAAAGCGGGCTGCTTACTGGAAGCGCCCGCCTGGTGACTAAAACTCCGAAGGGATTACCAACGGTAGTGTGCGAACGCCTTGTTGGCTTCGGCCATACGGTGAACGTCTTCACGTTTCTTAACTGCAGTACCTTTGTTTTCTGCAGCATCAGAAAGTTCGTTCGCCAGGCGCAGAGCCATGGATTTATCACCGCGTTTACGAGCAGCTTCAACGATCCAACGCATTGCCAGAGCATTACGACGAACCGGACGGACTTCAACTGGTACCTGATAAGTAGAACCACCAACGCGGCGAGACTTAACTTCTACAGTCGGGCGCACGTTTTCGAGAGCTACTTCGAATGCTTCCAGTTCAGATTTACCAGAGCGCTGAGCCAGGGTCTCCAGCGCGCTGTATACGATAGATTCAGCAGTAGATTTTTTACCATCTACCATCAGGATATTTACAAATTTAGCCAGCAGTTCTGATCCGAACTTCGGATCCGGCAGAATTTTACGCTGACCAATGACGCGACGACGTGGCATGGAAATACTCCGTTGTTAATTCAGGATTGTCCAAAACTCTACGAGTTTAGTTTGACATTTAAGTTAAAACGTTTGGCCTTACTTAACGGAGAACCATTAAGCCTTAGGACGCTTCACGCCATACTTGGAACGAGCCTGCTTACGGTCTTTAACGCCGGAGCAGTCAAGCGCACCACGTACGGTGTGGTAACGAACACCCGGGAGGTCTTTAACACGACCGCCACGGATCAGGATCACGGAGTGCTCCTGCAGGTTGTGACCTTCACCACCGATGTAGGAAGTCACTTCGAAACCGTTAGTCAGACGAACACGGCATACTTTACGCAGCGCGGAGTTCGGTTTTTTAGGAGTGGTAGTATATACACGAGTACATACGCCACGTTTTTGCGGGCATGCTTCCAGCGCAGGCACGTTGCTTTTCGCAACTTTGCGAGCACGTGGTTTGCGTACCAGCTGGTTAACTGTTGCCATTAAATAGCTCCTGGTTTTAGCTTTTGCTTCGTAAACACGTAATAAAACGTCCTCACACAATATGAGGACGCCGAATTTTAGGGCGATGCCGAAAAGGTGTCAAGAAATATACAACGATCCCGCCATCACCAGGCCATCTGGCTGGAGTGCTTAACCGTAAGTCTGACGAAATCAGTATAGTCAATGGGAATGATGTCGTTCGAAATTTGACCAGTCAAACCGCGGGCAATAAGGTCTTCGTTCAGGGCATAGACCTTAATGGGGGCATTACGCAGACTTTCAAGGTAGCGGTTACCGTCAACTGCGGCAGTTACGCCATCTTGCAATAATAGCAGTTCGTCTCCTTCACTGAGCAGACGCAGCAGCGCAGCAAAATCCGTCAGCCAGGGTGAACGATGTAACGTGTGCAGCATAAACGCCTCAAAACCTCAAAATAACATCGTAGTTGGCGAGTTCGCGGCGTAAGGCATCTGCTTCGAGCGGCGTGGCTTCGACAACAAAGGGTGTCTGCGGATCTAACCCGCGTTCGCGCAGTGAAGCCGCACAAACCCAGCACTGTTCAATGTCGTACAGACCCAACAATTTAAAAGTGGCAATGTAATCACGCGCCAGCACTGCATCGGGCTTTTGTCCTGACAGCAGCTGAAAAACGCCATCAGCAATAAAGAAGACGGCCAGATCGTCAGTTAATGCGGAAGTTGCCAGTAAAGCATCTAAACCTTCCCGACCAGCAGCTGTACCATGAGGTGCAGTAGAAAAAACAAACGCAATTCGTTTCATCAGAACTGTACCACCCTGTCACAGGTCAGCGAGGCTTCCGCCAGCGCGCCAAGTCCGCTTAAGGTAAATCCCGGCTGAAGGTTTGACGAAGCCAGCCCCAGCCTTCCTGCTTCAGTTTCATCGACGATACCGCGGCGTAACGCTGCCGCTACGCAGATATTCAGCGCCACACCATGTTGCGCATTCAACTGTTGCCAGCCGCGCACAAGGTCAAATTCGTCACTTGCCGGTGAGGTCAATTGGTTAGCGTTATAGACCCCTCCCCGATAGAAAAAGACGCTGCTTAACTCATGGCCTTCTACTATCAGCGCCTGCGCAAACTGAAAAGCACTACTCGCCTGTTGCGTACCGTATGCTGGCCCGGTCACCACGATGGCAAAACGCATTACTTATCTTGCCCCTGGAAATCACCGCTCTTGAACTGGCGGATGTAGAGATAGACAGTGTGTTTGGAGATGTTCAGGCGGTCAGCAACCTGGTTGATCGCATCTTTAATATCGAAGATCCCTTTCTCGTAGAGATTCAGCACGATCTGACGATTTTTGGCGTTATTAGAAACATTGCGATCGGCATTCACTTCTTCGATGGTGAACTCCAGCGTTTGGGTAACCAGATCTTCAACAGAAGAGGCAAAGTTGACGCTTGAACCGACATCCGGGGTTTCTGGCGGCACAAAAGTGCTCATAATCTGCGAGAAGGGAACATCAAGATTCATATTGATGCACAGCAGACCAATTACACGCTGTTCGCGGTTACGAATCGCGATAGTCAGGGACTTCATTAATACGCCGCTTTTGGCGCGAGTAAAGTAGCATTTAGAAACGCTGCTATCCGCTCCCGTCATATCGTGCAGCATACGTAGCGCCAGGTCAGTAATTGGCGAACCAATCTTCCGGCCTGTATGTTCACCGTTAGCAATGCGAATGGCTGAACATTTTAGATCCTGCAAAGAGTGCAAAACGATTTCACAGTGGGAGCCAATAAGCATCGCTAACCCGTCCACCACCGCTTCGTAGGATTTCAGAATATCAAAATCGGTCTGGTCGAAAGGACGTTGATCCAGTAAATCCAACTCACTGGTTTCGTTGGTTAAAAGCGACCTGGACATGAAAAAAAACACTCCTTTTCAGGAGCCTGTCGTTAACTTTTCAGGGCAGGCTCATTAATGATGCGGGTAACTAAATTAATACAGCGGAGGTTCCGCTTTCCAGCACTAATTATATCCGGCCTGTAATAAAAAAACCGCCGCCTGGTCAGGCGGCGGTTCTTAATGCTTATTTTTTAGCAGAATCTGCGGCTTTCGCATCAGCTTCCGGCTTTGCATCAGCCTTCGGTGCTGGTTTCACATCCAGCAGCTCTACGTCAAACACCAGGGTAGAATTCGGTGGGATCCCCGGAACACCCGCTTTGCCGTAAGCCAGTTCTGGTGGAATAACCAGTTTGATCTTACCGCCTTTCTTGATGTTCTTCAGACCTTCTGTCCAACCCGGGATAACACCGTCCAGACGGAAAGAAAGCGGTTCACCACGGGTGTAAGAGTTGTCGAACTCTTTACCGTCGATCAGCGTACCTTTGTAGTTCACTACAACAGTATCGCTGTCTTTCGGTGCTTCGCCTTTACCGGCTTCTACTACCTGATAAACCAGACCAGTTGAAGAGGTTTTCACACCTTTCTCTTTGGCAAATTTCTCGCGGTACTCTTTACCTTTTGCTTCGTTATCAGCCGCGTCTTTTTCCATCTTCGCCTGAGCAGAAGACTTCACGCGAGCTTCGAATGCTTGCAGAGTCTGTTCGATCTCTTGGTCGGAGAGTTTGCTCTTATCAGCAAATGCATCCTGAACACCAGCGATCAGCTGATCTTTATCCAGTTTGATGCCCAGTTTTTCTTGTTCTTTAAGAGAGTTTTCCATGTAACGACCCAGCGAAGCACCCAGTGCATAAGCTGATTTCTGATCGTCATTTTTGAACGCTGCTTTGCTGTCAGCAGTTGTAGCAGGTTTTGCAGCTTCAGCAGCAAAAGTGATTGGTGCATGCAGGGCAACGGCCATTGTGGTCGCCAGCAGCGTTACTTTAAACAGTGATTTCATCCATATCTCCAGGATCGGGGCATCTCACCCCAGGGTTAACTATTATCAGAAGGGTACTATAAAGCGTTGTCGAACAAATCTACATACAGACACGCCCTATTATCATCTATTTTCAGACTCTTTTTGTTTAAATTAGTTTCGATGACCGCGAAATGAGTGCTGTCTCGGGCAGCAAAGTTAAGTAGAATCCGCGGCAACCATTCGACAAAAGAGGTGAATCATGCAGGATTTATCATTGGAAGCACGCCTGGCAGAGCTGGAGAGCCGACTGGCTTTTCAGGAAAGCACCATTGAAGAACTGAACGTCACGGTGACCGCTCATGAAATGGAGATGGCGAAACTGCGCGATCATCTGCGTCTGCTGACCGAGAAGTTAAAAGCCAGCCAGCCGTCGAACATCGCGTCGCAGGCTGAAGAAACGCCACCGCCACATTATTGAGGCGTAAAAAAAGCGGGGATTCCCCGCTTTTTTGTCACCTTTTCGGTATTAGTGGCAACCACAACCGCCGTTGCCTTTACCGCCACAGCAGCCTTCGCCACCGTGTTCATGACCGTGATCGTGGCCATGACCGCCGCAGCAACCGTCGTGGTCGTGATCGTGGTGATGATCGTGCGCGCCGTGAACGTGACCATGAGCCAGTTCTTCTTCGGTCGCTTCACGAATCGCCACAACCTCAACGTTGAATTTCAGGTTCTGACCGGCCAGCATGTGGTTACCATCAACCACTACGTGATCGTCTTCAACCGCAGTGATTTCAACCGGTACCGGCCCCTGGTCGGTTTCAGCCAGGAAACGCATACCTACCTGCAGTTCATCAACGCCCATAAATACGTCTTTAGGAACACGTTGCACCAGGTTTTCGTCGTACTGACCGTAAGCGTCGTTCGCGCCAACAGCGACATCAAATTTGTCGCCAACTTCATGACCTTCCAGCGCCGTTTCCAGGCCAGAGATCAGGGAACCGTGACCATGCAGGTAGTCCAGCGGCGCACTCACCGGAGACTCATCAACCAACACACCGTCTTCTGTACGTACCTGATAGGCCAGGCTGACCACCAGGTCTTTTGCTACTTTCATGATATCTCCTGAGCATGGGAAGAATAGTGGCGCAGATTGTAGCGGAATTCTGCAGCCGTGTACTCACTAGCTTAAAAAAACTCGGCGCATATCGCTAGTCCGGATGAAAAATCCCGATCACTTGCTCATCTTTGCGAACGTGATCGCGGGCTTCTTTGTCTGCTTCTCGCATCTGATGTCCGCACTTAACGCATTCAACAATATCAATATTATTTTCGCGCCACATCGCCATTGAATCCTGTGCCTGACAGGCCGGGCATTTTGCGCCCGCAATAAAACGTTTTCGGATTGCCATCTTTACCCTCTACTCAAATTCATCCCAGCCGTCCAGCTGGCGTCGTTCTTGTTGCATTTCACGCTGGAAAATCTCTTCCAGTTCGCGTCGGGCTTCCCTGGCGCGAGAAATTTGTACAGTATCGGCATGCATTGGGATGAGCTCTCGCAGCATCCGCATATCCAGGCGGCGAAAATGCAGTTGCGCCCGCTGCGCCTGATGCGGATGCATCCCAAGCGTGACCAAAGTCTTGCGCCCCAGCTCTAACGCACTGGAGAATGTTTCACGGGAAAACTGCGTCACCCCTGCCTGTAATAACTCATGCGCTTCCACACGTCCGCGCGCTCGCGCAAGAATATGCAAATGCGGAAAGTGCTGCTGGCATATTTCCACCAGCTTCATGGTGTCTTCCGGCTCGTTACAGGTAATGACGATAGACTCAGCGGCCTCTGCACCCGCAGAACGTAATAGATCGACCTGCGTGGCGTCGCCGTAATAAACTTTGTAGCCATATTTACGCATCAGGTTAACGGCGCTGATATCCCGCTCCAGCACGGTAATGCGCATTTTATTTGCCATCAGCAAACGACCAATCACCTGACCAAAACGCCCGAAGCCCACGACAATGACCTGGGGTTTATCATCGTTGACCCACGGTTTTTCGTCTTCTTCTTCCGGTCCGTTAAACTGGCGGGATAACCATTTATCCACCAGCTTCATCAGCAACGGCGTGGTCATCATGGAAAGCGTCACCGTCACCGTCACCAGCAACAGCGCCATCTGGTCGCCCTGGAATAAACGTTGTGAAGAAGCGGTAGAAAAGAGGACAAAGGCAAACTCACCGCCCTGACTCAACACGCCAGCAAACTGCATCCGCTCTGAGCTACGCACGCCATACAATCGCGCCAGCAGATACAGCACGAGAATTTTCACCGCCACCAGCACAACCACGCTTATCACTACCCACAACAGATGGGTATAAAGCACCCCGAGGTTGAGCGACATGCCGACAGAGATAAAGAACAAACCGAGCAGCAAGCCTTTGAAGGGATCGATAGCCGTTTCCAGTTCATGGCGATATTCACTTTCCGCCAGCAGCACGCCCGCAATAAATGTACCGAGCGCCATCGACAGCCCCAGCGCATCCATAAACAATGCGGAACCCAACACCAGCAGCAGCGTCGCGGCGGTGAACACTTCCCGCACGCCAGAAGCTGCAATAAAGCGGAATACCGGACGCAGTAAATAGCGCCCACCAATCAGCATGCCGACAAACGCCAGCACCTTCATGCCGATCTTCATCCAGTCGAAATGTTCGTCTGCCGACCCCGCCAACAACGGCACTAACGCCAGTGCTGGGATCACTGCCAGATCCTGAAACAGCAGAACCGAAAACCCGAGCTGGCCGGATTCGCTGCGATTCATCCCTTTCTCACGCATCAATTGCAACGCCATTGCAGTTGAAGACATCGCAAGGCCAATGCCACCGACCACCGCCGCCTGCCAGGCGAAATCCGTCAGCATCAATAATCCCGCCAGCAACGCCGCGCTTAACAGCACCTGTGCCGCGCCTACGCCAAAAATCGAACGCCGCAGTTGCCAAAGTTTGGAGGGATTCAACTCAAGGCCGATGATAAACATCAGGAATACCACGCCGAGTTCCGAAAAGTGGAGGATCTCATCGACGTCGCTAATAAACCCCAGCCCCCACGGGCCAATTGCAATCCCTGCCAGCAAATATCCCAACACAGCGCCAATCCCCAGCCGCGATGCCAACGGCACCGCAGCCACCGCCGCGAAGAGAAACAGCACTCCTGCGAGTAAAAAATCGGAACCTTCCATCAGCGGCCTCCTGGAGACAGCGGATTTGCCAGCCAGTCACCGTAGGCTCTGGCGTGGTTCGCCAGCTCCTTTGCACTTTGCCGTCTCGCCCAGTAAATAATGATGGGACTTAACCAATGCATCCGGCACATGCCCGCCGCCAGTTCAAAGGGGCGCAGCACATCGCTCATCGGGTAGCGATTCAGCGCGTCATAACGGTAAGCACTTTCCGGCTCGCCGGTGGTAATCACGTTACGCCAGTACTTTCCCGCCAGTTGGTTTCCTCCCGGCCCGCTGGCAAAACCACGACTTAATACCCGGTCCAGCCACTCTTTCAGTAGCGCCGGGCAGCTATAGGTATAAAGAGGATGCTGAAAGACAATCACCTCGTGCTCGCGCAGTAATGCCTGCTCACGGGGGATATCAATAAAAAAATCGGGATAGTGCGCGTAAAGGTCGTGCACGGTAACATTGCTGAGCTGCGTGGCCGGTTTAAGCAGTACCCGGTTTGCCACCGAGTCCTGAGATTCCGGATGGGCATACAGCAGCAAAACTTTCGCTGGCTGAGACATCATCCCCCTCCCGGTATGGTTTTTGTGTATAGTCGCTGTTTTGGGCTACCATTGCGCCCGGTGCGGCAGCTCGCCCATACATTATCATAATGATAAGTTAACATAGTCTGAACATACGGCGCCTTATGATTGTTTTCTCCTCGTTACAAATTCGTCGCGGCGTGCGCGTCCTGCTGGATAATGCCACCGCCACCATCAACCCTGGGCAGAAAGTCGGCCTGGTGGGTAAAAACGGCTGTGGTAAATCTACCCTGCTGGCATTGCTGAAAAATGAAATCAGCGCCGACGGCGGCAGCTACACCTTTCCGGGAAGCTGGCAACTGGCGTGGGTGAATCAGGAAACGCCGGCGTTATCGCAAGCGGCGCTGGAATATGTCATTGACGGCGACCGTGAATATCGTCAACTGGAAGCGCAGCTGCACGACGCCAACGAACGTAACGACGGGCACGCCATTGCGACCATTCATGGCAAGCTGGATGCTATTGACGCATGGAGTATTCGCTCCCGTGCCGCCAGCCTGCTGCACGGCCTCGGTTTCAGCAATGAACAACTGGAGCGCCCGGTAAGTGATTTCTCCGGTGGCTGGCGTATGCGTCTTAACCTTGCCCAGGCGCTGATTTGCCGTTCAGACTTGCTGCTGCTCGACGAACCGACTAACCACCTCGATCTCGATGCCGTTATCTGGCTGGAAAAATGGTTGAAGAGCTATCAAGGCACGCTGATCCTGATCTCTCACGACCGCGACTTCCTCGATCCGATCGTTGATAAAATTATTCATATCGAACAACAAAGCATGTTCGAGTACACCGGCAACTACAGTTCGTTTGAAGTACAGCGCGCCACCCGTCTGGCGCAACAACAAGCGATGTATGAAAGCCAGCAGGAACGCGTGGCACATCTGCAAAGTTATATCGACCGTTTCCGTGCCAAAGCCACCAAAGCGAAGCAAGCCCAGAGCCGCATTAAGATGCTTGAGCGTATGGAGCTGATTGCCCCCGCGCACGTCGACAACCCGTTCCGCTTTAGCTTCCGCGCGCCGGAAAGCCTGCCAAATCCGTTACTGAAGATGGAAAAAGTCAGCGCGGGCTATGGCGATCGCATTATTCTCGACTCGATTAAACTGAACCTGGTGCCCGGCTCGCGCATTGGTCTGTTAGGCCGCAACGGCGCGGGTAAATCGACATTAATCAAACTGTTAGCCGGTGAACTTGCGCCAGTCAGCGGTGAAATTGGTCTGGCGAAAGGGATCAAGCTCGGCTACTTCGCCCAGCATCAACTTGAATACCTGCGCGCCGACGAATCACCTATTCAACATCTGGCACGTTTAGCGCCGCAGGAGCTGGAACAAAAACTGCGTGACTACCTCGGCGGCTTTGGTTTCCAGGGCGATAAAGTAACCGAAGAAACGCGCCGCTTCTCCGGTGGGGAAAAAGCCCGCCTGGTGCTGGCATTAATTGTCTGGCAGCGTCCGAATCTGCTGCTGCTCGACGAACCGACTAACCACCTTGACCTCGACATGCGTCAGGCACTCACCGAAGCATTAATCGAGTTTGAAGGCGCGCTGGTTGTCGTTTCGCACGACCGTCATTTGCTGCGTTCCACCACTGACGATCTCTACCTGGTTCACGATCGTAAAGTCGAACCGTTCGACGGCGATCTGGAAGATTATCAACAGTGGTTGAGCGACGTACAAAAGCAGGAAAACCAGACCGACGAAGCGCCAAAAGAGAACGCGAACAGCGCCCAGGCACGTAAAGATCAGAAGCGTCGGGAAGCGGAGCTGCGTGCGCAAACCCAGCCGCTGCGTAAAGAGATTGCCCGTCTGGAAAAAGAGATGGAGAAGCTGAACGCGCAACTGGCGCAGGCGGAAGAGAAACTCGGCGACAGCGAACTGTATGACCAGAGCCGTAAAGCGGAGTTGACCGCCTGCCTGCAACAGCAAGCCAGCGCCAAATCCGGCCTGGAAGAGTGCGAAATGGCGTGGCTGGAAGCCCAGGAGCAGCTTGAGCAGATGCTGCTGGAAGGCCAAAGCAACTGATGGCGCAGATAACGACGACCGATGCCAATGAATTCAGCAGCAGTGCTGAATTCACCCCTATGCGCGGCTTTAGCAATTGTCATCTACAAACTATGCTGCCGCGTTTGTTTCGTCGTCAGGTGAAATTCACCCCGTACTGGCAGCGGCTGGAGTTGCCCGACGGCGATTTTGTCGATCTCGCGTGGAGTGAAGCCCCTGCACAGGCTCGGCATAAACCGCGTTTAGTGATATTTCACGGGCTGGAAGGCAGTCTCAATAGCCCTTACGCCCACGGTCTGGTTGAGGCGGCGCAAAAGCGCGGCTGGCTGGGCGTGGTGATGCATTTTCGCGGATGCAGCGGTGAACCAAACCGTATGCACCGCATTTACCATTCGGGCGAAACCGAAGACGCCAGTTGGTTTTTACGCTGGCTGCAACGCGAATTTGGTCATGCGCCAACGGCTGCCGTCGGCTATTCGCTCGGCGGTAATATGCTGGCCTGTTTGCTGGCAAAGGAAGGCAATGATCTCCCGGTTGATGCGGCGGTGATTGTCTCTGCGCCGTTTATGCTGGAAGCCTGTAGCTATCATATGGAAAAGGGCTTTTCCGCGTTTATCAGCGTTACTTGCTGAACCTGTTAAAAGCCAATGCCGCGCGCAAGCTGGCAGCCTACCCCGGAACGCTGCCGATTAATCTCGCGCAGTTAAAATCGGTACGTCGCATCCGTGAATTTGACGATCTAATCACCGCCAGAATTCACGGCTACGCCGACGCTATCGACTATTATCGTCAGTGTAGCGCCATGCCGATGCTGAACCGGATCGCCAAACCGACGCTGATTATTCACGCCAAAGACGATCCGTTTATGGATCATCAGGTGATCCCGAAACCGGAAAGTCTCCCCTCGCAGGTGGAGTATCAACTGACTGAACATGGCGGTCATGTTGGCTTTATTGGCGGTACATTACTTCATCCGCAAATGTGGCTGGAGTCACGCATTCCTGACTGGTTAACAACGTATCTGGAGGCGAAATCATGTTGATTCCGTGGCAAGACCTCTCCCCCGAAACGCTGGAAAATTTAATTGAAAGCTTTGTGTTACGTGAAGGCACCGATTATGGTGAACATGAGCGTACACTTGAACAGAAAGTCGCCGACGTCAAACGCCAGCTACAGTGCGGAGAAGCGGTGCTGGTATGGTCGGAGCTGCACGAAACGGTCAATATTATGCCGCGCAGTCAGTTTCGCGAATAACCTGCAACCGTCGGCGGACGAGATAATAATGATAGCTAAGTCATGGAGTTACTATGTCTGCCAAACATCCGGTCATTGCGGTAACAGGATCCAGCGGCGCGGGGACCACCACCACCAGCCTCGCGTTTCGTAAAATATTCGCGCAGTTAAATCTGCATGCAGCTGAGGTGGAAGGCGACAGTTTTCACCGTTACACCCGCCCGGAAATGGACATGGCGATCCGCAAAGCGCGCGACGCCGGGCGGCATATCAGCTACTTCGGCCCCGAAGCGAACGACTTCGGCCTGCTGGAACAAACCTTCATTGAATACGGTCAGAGCGGCAAAGGGAAATCTCGCAAATATCTGCATACCTACGACGAAGCCGTACCGTGGAATCAGGTACCGGGAACATTCACCCCCTGGCAACCTTTACCAGAACCCACTGATGTACTGTTTTATGAAGGTTTACACGGCGGCGTAGTCACGCCACAGCATAACGTTGCGCAGCATGTGGACTTACTGGTCGGCGTAGTGCCTATCGTTAACCTTGAGTGGATTCAAAAACTGATCCGCGACACCAGCGAGCGCGGGCACTCACGAGAAGCAGTGATGGACTCAGTAGTGCGTTCAATGGAAGACTATATCAACTACATCACACCGCAGTTTTCCCGCACCCATCTTAACTTCCAGCGCGTTCCCACCGTCGACACTTCAAACCCGTTCGCGGCAAAAGGTATCCCGTCGCTGGATGAAAGCTTTGTGGTGATCCATTTTCGTAATCTGGAAGGGATCGATTTCCCCTGGCTGCTGGCGATGTTGCAAGGCTCATTCATTTCCCACATCAATACGTTAGTGGTACCGGGCGGCAAAATGGGTCTGGCAATGGAATTAATTATGCTGCCGCTGGTGCAACGATTGATGGAAGGAAAGAAAATCGAGTAACTCTGCTATTACGCCGGATAAAATACTATCCGGCTTCACAACGGGATAGTTAAATCACGCGGCAACCACTTCATACGAGTGAGTAATATTCACCGCTTTTTCCAGCATCAACGCCACTGAACAATATTTCTCGGCAGAGAGATCAACCGCACGCGCAACCGCTGCGTCTTTCAGGTCGCGACCGGTGACGATAAAATGCAGATTAATGTGCGTAAACAGGCGTGGTGCCTCTTCGCGGCGTTCAGAGGTCAATTTTACTTCACAATCGACCACATCCTGACGCCCTTTTTGCAGGATCGAAACCACATCGATGGCACTGCCCCGTTACTTTATTCGTACCCCTTATAATGGGGTGTTAGCCAGCCAGACCCGGCATGATTACTGCCCCCAGTCGTCCATGATCCGGGGGGGTGATGTCACCGGGTCTGGTGGGGCGCTGGTAACCGCTAATAGGGGTCAGGTCAGGCACTTTTGCCGGGACCGTCTGTAACGTGGATGCCGGTACCTGCTC
>NZ_MIIV01000002.1:0-15127 GCF_001743015.1 Shigella sp. FC1567 | reverse complement strand
ATATTCGCCCTGACTTTCCAGAACCATACGAATCGCCCTCTGACGGACTTCGGGGGAAAAACGAGTATTTTTAGTCATCCTGTTTACCTCTTTCTCAGGAAGTTTAGTCTCCAGGATTCCCGGGGCGGTTCAGAGCTACCACCTAACGCATTCGTCGAACCAACTCCAAGACTGCCATTAATGACAGCATTAACAAGAATATTTAGTGCATCCCATTTCAGCGTCATCAGGTCTTTTGTTGTGGTGCTCTGGCGGCTTCTCCATTTGAAATATTCATTGCCGTTGTCGCCTGTTTCAAACCACATGTATGAATCAGTGTCACCATCGGCATCATTTTTAAATCCAATCTTCGCCCAGTCAGTATTTCGAATCCAGGCAAGGATTGAGTCATTTTCAAAAGTAAGCCCACCGGACAAGGTATCGCCATTTTTTTGCACGGCGTTACCAGCCCTGTTTACCGTTTCCTGTAAACCGAGGTATTCGATAACGGCAGCAACGGTCGATTTCGCAAGAATATCCCGCCCGACTTTTGTCAGGGTTGCCAGGCTGGCGACATCATTCCCCGTAAAATACGGAAACCTGTCTGCCGCAGTAGCAAGCCCGGCCAGCGCCGTCAGGGTGGCATCTTTCGGTTGCTTACCCGCAAGCGCGTTAGTCATGGTGGTCGCAAAATTCGGGGCGTTTCCCAGCGCCGCCGCTAACTCGTTCAGCGTATTCAGTGCGTCAGGTGACGAATCTACAAGGGCGGCAATCGCAGCCATAACGAAAGCCGTGCTTGCGATTTGGGTATTATTCGTTCCCTGTCGCGCAGCTGGCGTTGTTGGCGTTCCGGTCAGCGCAGGACTGTTTAAGGGCGCTTTCTTGTTCGTTTCATCCATTACCGCCTTAACCGCTTTCGATGTCGCGGCCAGTGTTTCAGACGTGCTGTTGGTGGCACTACTGAGCTGGACTATCCCTTTTTGTGCCGTCGTGGCGTCCTGAGCGGTATATTTTGCGTTAGCAAGGTCATACGCGGCCTTTACTGCTTTCGGCGTTGCAGCCTGCGTTTCAGACGTGCTGTTGGTGGCGCTACTGAGCTGGACAAGGCCTTTTCGCGTCGTGCTGGCATCCTGCGCAGTATATTTACCGTTAGCAAGATCATACGCGGCCTTTACTGCTTTCGGTGTTGCAGCCTGCGTTTCAGACACGCTGTTAGTGGCGCTACTGAGTTGAACAAAGCCTTTTGCGGTCAGCGAGGCGTCCGGGTGACGTCGTGACTGTTCATGCTCTTTCAGTTTGTCATCCACGTAATCCACTGTGGCCATCACCATGGTGTTGTCCACGGTAAGCGCCACGGTGGCAGTGCTGGATACGGTCAGAATGGTGCGAAATGTTTGTGCACGACCGGACCCTTCGGCAACGGCTGGCTTGTAACTTTCGGCAGTATTTCCCACCGCGATTAAATCGCCGTGCTCATCAAATACACCAATTTCCCGGATCCAGAATCCGCCCGTTTCAGGAGGAATAACCAGCTCCGCAATAATGCGGTTCTGATGTGTTGCGTCCAGGATGACGCGATTAACAGTATGTCGCCACACCTCATGCACCAGACGGGTCTGCTTACTGTCTGGTGTGGGCAACGTGCCGCCACCGTCGCCCACGGCCATATGAGTCAGGCGGACAGGCTTACCATCTGGCGCGGCTACCTGAGCTAATTTTTTTGCACCCGTATCGGTGATAATGGTTTTAAATTTTCGTGTTGTGGTACTCATGCTTAATCGCCTGGATAAATGGTAATAACTTCACCGTCATAAGTTGCCGCCGCTGCGAAAATATCCCCCGGAATTTCCTGAATGATATTCAGCCCTGTCATGTGGCGGCTGACCGGGCGGGCATCAGCAATCAACCGCTCCATTTCCAGATACATTTCCTCCGTCACGCCACTGTCCAGCGTGCCGACTTCAACGGTAAATGTTCCCGGTTCTCCGCCGAACTCCCACCACTCAGACACGCGAATGAGGTATCCCAGCGGCTCAATGGCCCGGCGCAGTGCGCTGATGGTCCCTTTGTGTCGGTGTATCAGCCATGCATCACGAATAACCTGTCGCTTTGTCTCTTCCGGCCAGTTGCGATCCCAGCGGTCAACGGAAAACGCCCAGGCGAGATAAGGCAGCAGATGCACCGGGCAGGTGTCCGGCGACCACAGCGTGTTGAGGTCTACCGGAATGTCTGTAATGCGTGTTCCGACGGCTTCGGCACAACGCATGAAATTGCTGGCTGATGGTGGTAACAACGAATTACTCATTGCGTCCACCTTCGCTGATGGTGAATGACTCACAGCGCGCCGCCTGTATGTCGCTGATGGCCATATTCTGTGTGGGTTCGATTATCTCCACGCGTTGCACACCGTGCACATGCAGTGCGGCAGCAATGGCGGACAACGCCACGTCCTGACCGATAAGCCCCTGCTCAGCCAGCCACTTCCTGAACGACGATTCAGCCGCGGCCAGAATAGGTTCGGATTCCGGGCCGGGGTAAAAGTACAGTTTTGCATTCAGCCGCCATGTCACGATTCTGGCACTCTGTACGGTCAGGCGGTCGGCCACCGGGCGGGTATCCTCTGCATTCAGAACGGCGCGAACGGTATTAAGCAACGCCTCCGTTGCTGTGCCGTCGCCCTCAGTGGACAGGATGGAAACCGTCACGTTGGCCGGAGACGGGCTGATGGCCCGCGCATCGCGTACCAGACCGCTGGCGCTGCGTGCAAAATACTCGTATGCACCTGACGGGCCAGCAACACTCAGACCGTCATATGCCCGTTGCGCCCGTAGTCTCAGCGAGGTGTCACTTTCCATCACTGCATCGGTGGTATCCGTTGCCGGAGTGATAACCAGGCGCTTTGTGTTCATATTGCCCGCGAGGTTGTCCAGGTCTGTCCCGGCGCTGTGGCTTAGCATGCAGGCGCGTGCACCCTCATTGACCCGCTGGCGTAACAGCATTTCACGAAACGACATGGTTTGAGCGATAACGTTAAGGGGTTCCGATTCCAGCTCCAGCGCGGCGGAAACGGCTTCACGCTGTTCGGCGGGATAGGACGCAATCATCATGGCCTTTGTGTCAGCCAGAATTGCCTCAAAGTCAGGCTCCGCGATGATGGCGGGTTCCGGTAACTGTGAAAGGTCAACGGCAGGCATGATTTACTCCCTCAGCGTGATGGTTAATTCAACATTCTGCATGGTCTGCATGACAGTGCCCGACAGCGTCACCCCGGCGCGGCCTCCTGCCTTCCAGACAACGTCGATAGCGTCCAGGGCAATGCGGGGTTCCCATCGTGTCAGCGCAATCACGGCAGCACTCATGCATTGCAGACGCGTGGTGTTATTCATGGGTTCGTCAATCAAATCAGGCACAAGGCTGCCATATTCCCGTCGCATAACCCGGCTTGCCAGCGGGGTGGTCAGGATGTCCCTGACTGACTGTTTCAGGTGCTCCATATCGTTCAGGTTTCCCGTTCCGTCCGGGTTCATTCCTGTGTAGCGGGTTGTCACTGCGGGCCTCCTGTCGAATCGCTGCCACCTTTAACGCCACCGTGTTTATGCGTATGCACTGTGATGCCGTTTGAGGTGAAATTGCCGCCGCTGTGCGTGATATTGCCGCTCATCTTTCCCCCTTTTGTGACGTCAAGCGTCGCCGTTCTCAGAAGGTCTGTGCATTCCACGACGGGCGTATCCAGTGTCACGCTGACGGATGCCTGCAGGGTGGCTGTTTTCATGCCGCTGGCGCTCAGTGCGCCTGCGTCCGCGTCGTAGCGGAACACCGCGCCATCCGGCGCGCTGACCACGATTTCTTTCAGGCTTTTGCCGGGGGCCGGAATGGCATCACTCCACAGGCTGCCAATTATCATGGCGGTTTCCGGGTTGCCGCCAATGCAGGCAATTACCACCTGTTCGCCTGGTGATGGCGGCAGCCACACATTGAAGGCTCCCGCGCGAGAGGTGTTCCAGCGCAGCCAACCTGTTTCCAGTTCGCCGCTGCGAACGCGCACGCGCCAGGACTTCTCATCAACTTCAGAGATGATCCCGGTGCGGATGATATTGCTCAGTAGCCGCATGAGTTCTGCGCTCACCGTACAGCCTCCGCAATCCGGCCCAGCACCGTGTTATAAATCAGACGCTCATCTGCCTGGCTGATACCCAGCAGCTCACGTACCGGGTAATCGGTGAAAATGCCCGGCGCAACCTGATCGCGCTCACCGAACTGATGAACGCGTGCAATACGTGCGGCCACGCCGCTGTAACCCACCGTCACACCGGAAGCATCTGCACGGGCTTTCAGGTAGCGGGCGGTGCGCAGTTTTACGAACATGGGGACGCGCTTTGTGCTGTCCTGGTTGATGCGCCGGGTGCGTATTTCCAGAAAGCGGTCGATGTCATCCCGGTAAAACGTGCGGATGCTGTTTTTATCCTCATCCCACCCGGTGATGGTTCGCCCGTATTTCCCCGTGTCGTGATGCCAGTTTTTCAGCGTGCGTGCTTCGTTATTCCAGATAAAGCGAATGCGCTCCTGTATCCGGGTTACGTGGCGTCTGCGTGGTGTCCATGCGGTCCCGTCCGGCGCTTTCTGTGGCCGGATACGTGCCTGCTGGGCGCGGCGTAAATCCTGTGCCAGCTTTCTGGCGATGTTATTGATGGCCTGCTGATTCAGGCTGTCGCGGATGGCCTCAAAGGTTTCATCCACGCGAGTGAATGCCTTATCCATCGCTTTCACCCCACGTCACATCCTGGAATACATGCGACCAGTCGCCTTCGGAAGATGGCAGGCGGGGTTTTGGCTCCAGCAGGTGTTCTGCCTGCGGTGTGCCCTGACTGCTGCGCGTGATGCGAACGCGTTCCCGCAGGGGGAGCGTAAACAGGAGATCGGCGCTGTCATCGTCATTGATAACGGCGGAAAATTTGATGTCCTGATTACGCTCAGGGTTGAGCAACAACTGTGGCTGATTTTCGGATAACCACGCCAGCAGCGGCAGCGTGAGGTCGTCCAGCTCCCCGGCGTAATCCATGACAAACATCACCATCTGATAGCGGTAAACAAACGATGGGGTTTCTCCGGTCGTTTCAATGTTGCCGCTCTCCACGAAAATGGTGAATTTTTCCGGGTTAGCCTGACACCATCGGCATGAACGGGTCATGGCTTCACGCAGGGAATCAGTTTTCAGCATGGTTGTTATCCTCGTTGTTCAGTCGTTGCAGCCTGCGCTGTTCCAGTAATTCAATGGCCCGTTTATCCGCGTTACAGGTTTCCAGTGCATCCAGAAGGCGGTCGCCCCATATACCGAGATTTCCCCATGTGGGAGTGTCAGGGAAGGGGGGAGGCGTTACCGGTATGGTCAGCGTCTGCGGTATAAGCCGGACTGACGGCGCTGGCAGTGGCGCGTTCTGCGTGCCTGCGCAGCCTGTCAGTAAAACGAGCGTCAGGCAAAGCGTGGGCGCATTCATCTTTTGCAATATCGTTGCGTAGCTGTTCACGTCTTACCTCTCCGTCCTGATTGCGTTGCTGATTTTCCACGCGGAGTTGCGCCAGCACCTGCTGCATATCCTGTACCCCGGCGCTGATGATATTCAGGGTGTCGGCGGTACTTTTCAGGGTGCTGGCCTGCGCTTCGTTTCTGGCGTTCTCCCGGCCCAGCGACCACGACAGACGCATGGATGTTCCCCATCCGGCAGTCAGAAGGAAAGCGACGCCAAGCGTGGGCCAGAGCTTCATGCCGGATAGGCTCCGTGTGGTAACTGAAAATGCGGTCCGTCTTTCAGGGTCTTCCAGTCGCCGCCCCATTCCACCGGAATATTCAGTTCCCGGCTGGCCTGTCTGAATGCTGCTGCGATTTTTTCGTACAGCGGCCATTCCCATGACATCTGGCTGCCGATATAAGCCACAACATCCACGGCATGCCCCGTAAGGTGGCGGCTGTTCATGGTCTGGCTCTTACCCGTGGCCACCAGTTGCTTCTGGCGGTAACGGCTGCGCAACCCTTCGGTGATACCAAAATCCACTTCCGAGATTTCCAGTGCCCGTCGGGTCACTTTCACCAGATCAGGATTTACACCCTGCAAATTCTTTTCGCTCCGGCTGCTGAATTTAAATGTGTTGCTCATTCGTCCTTCTCCTTCACCCTGCGATTAAAGGCCGCAATAACCTTGTCGCGTGCTTTCTCTGCACCCATAAAACCGATTGATGCGCCGATAAACGTCACGGCATCTTCAGGAAACCCGAAGAAGCGCAACGACCCGGCCACGGCCATGGCAAGAACGCCGCACGCCAGCGATCCCGTTACGGTCTGAACCAGTGTTCGTCCGTCATAAAGGCTCATCAGCGCGGAAATGCTGACCGCCGCGCCTACTGCATACACCGTTGGCAGGTGGTCAAAGAGCCACGCAATAACCTGCTCTGTGATCCCTGTTTGAATGGTGCTCACTGCTACTCCCCCCACAACTGAATCATTTCTCGTTTCTTCTTCTCCGGCTCCGGCATCTCCACTTCCTGCCCGGCGTCCAGAAATACCTGCTGACAGAGTCCGGGGTTGGCATCCAGCACCTTTTCGGTGACGCCCTGCGTCGTGCCGTAGTACCGGAAACAGAGCGAATCCACGGTGTCGCCTTCCAGTGCCTTCACTTTCATCAGCACAACTCCGCAAAGATTCGCGGGCGGCACAGAATGTCAGAGATGGCCCAGCTCACATCACGCCACAAATCCGATGTCTGTATATCCAGAGCGTCTGCCCGGCGGTCGCCCTTGTCCGTAGTGTCTGCATCACGATAACGCTCCAGAATCAGGGCGCGCGTGGCGGTATAAACAGCATTGCGCCAGTGCCAGAGATTGACGCTTTCTCCGTTAATTACGGGTGCCGGAACATCGGCCAGCGTCTGATGGCCAGCTGCCTGCTGTTCCTGCTGCCATGCTTCCAGCTCGCGGGTAACGTGTGCCACAGCCCCGGTGGCAGTATGCAGCAGGCGGGAGGTGGTCACGCGCCCCGGCAGTCGTACCGCCAGACGCAGCTCGCGCAGCACAATATCCGGCCAGAATGCACCCGCTGAAATGCGGGTATCGCCATCATCGGTATCGGTGATGTCGTCCTCTGCG
Source organism: Shigella sp. FC1567 (assembly GCF_001743015.1). Classification (NCBI taxonomy): domain Bacteria; kingdom Pseudomonadati; phylum Pseudomonadota; class Gammaproteobacteria; order Enterobacterales; family Enterobacteriaceae; genus Shigella; species Shigella sp. FC1567. Next base: position 8,011 of record NZ_MIIV01000002.1, on the reverse strand, counting down.
GGTCCGGGTTCAGTTCTGGCAACTATAGTCATGGGGTTCACTCCTGAAAAAAAATCGGGCGGTGGGTGCGCGGTGTAAACGGTCACGGAGTCAAACTGGAACACCGCGCACGCCGCCCGCTGACGGGGTCAGTCGTTAACCGCGCTTCGCCTTCTGCGTCGCGGTGGTTTTTCGTGTTGCAGGCTTCCGCGTTGTCTTTTTACTTTTGCTGCTTTCGTCCTGCGCCTGCTGTGCGCTGGCGTCTTCTGGTTCGGCTGCGGAATCGGCTTTTTTCAGGGCGCGGGAAAGGGTTGCAATCTCGCGTTTCACACCTGCGTTCGGGTTCAGGTGCATTGCTTCGCGCAGCAGCTTCAGTGACAGGGCCATGCTGTCCGCATCACTCAGGCCACGGCGGGCAAAGGCGCACGCTTTGCATAATTTGGCGCGCACTTCGTCCGGCATGTCCTGGTCGGTGACAATCTCCCGGAGGGTGTCCAGTGGTTCGATAAAGGCGGACAAATCCGCGTCGGCATCCGTCCCGGCCTGCGTCAGTACCGGATTACAGATTTCTTCGGTCAGTACCGTGGCAGCAGTACGGCCAAAGTTATCCGGCATGATGAGGTTGTGACGGACTACATACGCGCCGATACGCAGCGCAAGCGGAAGATCGCCACAGTCAATCGCCCACACCATCAGCGTGGCAATCACTTCATCCTGCTGCCCGCCGTCAGCCTCCAGCGTTCCCTCAATCCAGCCGGAAAAATCCGGCAACAACTCTTTTTTGATGGCGGCTTTCGCGCTTCTGGCCTGTACGCCCTTAAGCCGGGCCTGTGCCAGACGCAGACGATACAGCACCTCTTCATGCGCGGTACGCGCGGCGTGGTCCACGCCTTCATTCGCCCGGCCTGCGCGCTGTGCCATCACGTTCTGCCAGTGTTGTTGTGCAGGAGTAATCATTTTTGCTCTCCGTTACAGGCGGGCATGATGCCCGCCGTGAGTTGATTAGCTGTCGGCGAACTTCAGGCCAGTAACCATCGCGCACTTGCCATAGTCTTCAACGACATAAGCGTCATTGATGGACTGGTAGGTGGCGATGCGGTTGTATTCCGGCTCGTCTTTCATCAGGCGACGCATTGAACCTTTCTGCCAGTAAATCGACAGGTTGTTGAACGAGGTGATCAGCATCGTTGCATCCGGGAAGAACGGCGCAAGGAACACGCCCAGCCCGCCAATGGTGCGCGATGACAGGATGAGCTGCCCGGCGAGTAATTCCGCATTGGGATTCTGGCCGCTGATGCTGTTCAGCACGGGCAGACGCAGCGAGTTAAACAGGTTGCGCCCCATAATCACCACGAGGTCGTCAGCTTCCTTGTGCCATTCATCCAGCAGGGATGAACGCGCGTCCTGTACCAGTGCATCAGCGTTCGCATACTTACCCGCGTGCGCCACGGTGTTGTCCATGTTGCGGGAGGTCAGCGTCACGTCATTCATAACGCGTTCGCTGGCGTCGGTTCTGATGTGCTCCAGCCAGCCCACGTTAACGTCCTGAAGCAGCTTGTTGGTGCTGAAGTTGGACTCATCCGCGTGAGACGTGCCGTTGAAACCGATCATGATGCGGTCAAGCGCCACCTGTCGGGCAATCTGTGCGCTGATGCGGGACTGAAAATCAGGGTGTGCCGACCAGGCATCAAGCTGCGGATACGAAATAAACGTGTCGTAGTTCACCTGTTCACACTGATATTTGCGGTTTTTCAGATCAACCACGTTATTCGGGTTACGGCGTTTTGTGCCGTCATAACTGGTATTCGTGCGCGCAATCGGTCCTGTGGTATCCAGGAGGATTTTTTCGCCTTTCTGGTCGGTCACGCCGATCACGTTATTTTTTTCGTAAATTCGGTACTTTCCTTTGAGGCGTTTTCAAAACGCTGCTGCACCGCGGGTTCCACGGTAAATCGCGACACCAGTGCAGATACCGGGATATTATTAAGCGACACCTGCTGCGCCATATAGCAACCCAGCTTGTTGCGGGTAATATCTGACATCACCAGATTCATAAAAAATTTGCTCCTTTGTCTAATCAGAAGTCGGCCAGCTGGTCGGAGGCTGCGCCCGTTGCGGTGAAGCGGTTCTGCGGATCGCCGTCCTGCGTGCGCAGTTTTTCCTTCAGTGCTGCCAGCTCTGTGGTCAGTGACGTAATTTTCTGGCGGTCCTGCTGATGGCGGGTTTCCAGCACATTAAAACGGTCGATAATGTCGGCCTGTGACGTTGCGACGCCTTCCACCGCTTCCTGAATACGGGAAAAACTGGCGTCATCCGCTTTGCGGCCACGGCCAATAATCCCCATTACGCGGTTAAACCACTGGGTGCCTTCTTCCTGGCGTTGTTCTGCCATTTCGATGATTTCAGACTCGATGGCTTCGGAGATAAGCGGCGCTTCACCCTGGATACTGTTAAACGTCATCACCGCCTGACGTTGCTGTGCCGTGAATTTCAGGCGCTCAGTGCCCAGGCTTGCCGGGGTGTCGGTCATCGCCAGCCCGACCAGATAGGCGCGCCCGTTAACGGAGAACTGCGGGTGCAGTTCGATACTGGAATAGATTTTCTTGCCGTCCGCAACAAGCTGCTTCATGCGCTCGGTCGGTTCGATTTCTGCATACAGCGCAGTACGTCCGGCCAGCGGACCTTCCGTAATCTCTTCCGTACTCAGTGCGGTGACATCGCCCATTGCGGAAAATTCGCTTGACGGGCATGGCGAGAGATAGTGCTCAACGTTCACGCGGGCAGCGTAAACATCCGGGTTGAAGTTCTCGGCGGCTTCACGCAGATGCACCGGACTGATTTCACGGCCATCAACAGTTGATCCGGAGACAGCCACGCGAAACTTTTTGCGGGATGTCTTTTTTTCATTAGCCATAGTTTTTGCCCCTCTGACTGGTTCTTCAGTCATGATGGCAAAGCGTAACAGGCTGATACAAAGGGCTTTTGTTGTAAGAAAACGGCCAGAACAGAGGGTTAAGGAGAACAGTTTCGCGCGCGGGTAATCTTCCTGTAATTACTCAGGGGGAGCAATGATTCAGGACGCTTTTGTGCGCCAGCGTGCGCGGCAACTTTACTGGCAGGGTTATCCGCCCGCAGAAATATCACGTCTGATGGGAATAAACCCGAACACGATTTATGCGTGGAAAAAACGTGACCAGTGGGATGAAACGCCACCCGGGCAGCGTGTCACGCAGTCCATCGATGCGCGCCTCATCCAGCTTACTGAAAAACAGAATAAAACAGGCGGTGACTTTAAGGAAATAGACCTGCTGACCCGGCAGCTTAAAAAGCTGCATGATGGCCAGCCGGATGTGATGGCCGCAGGAAAGAAAGGCCGGGCGAAAAAACTCAAAAATCATTTCACGCCGGAACAGATTGCCGCACTGCGGGAAAAAATCATCAGCAGGCTGGAGTGGCATCAGCGGGGCTGGTTTGACTCCCTGACCCTTTGCAGGGAAGCCGGGATACGTAACAGGATGATCCTGAAATCCCGACAGATTGGGGCGACCTGGTATTTTGCACAGGAAGCACTGCTGATGGCGCTGCGTGACGATGTGGCGCAACCTTACCAGCGTAACCAGATTTTTTTGTCTGCGTCGCGTCGTCAGGCGTTCCAGTTTAAAAGCATTATTCAGAAGGCCGCGGCTGAAGTTGATGTGGAGCTGAAAGGGGGCGATAAAATCATCCTCTCCAACGGCGCAGAGCTGCATTTTCTCGGCACTTCTGCTGCGTCGGCACAGTCCTATACGGGCAATTTTTATTTTGATGAATTTTTCTGGGTCAGTCGCTTTGCTGAACTGCGCAAGGTGGCTGGCGCTATGGCAACCCTCAGCGGACTGCGGCGCACCTACTTCTCCACGCCATCCACCGAAACGCACGAGGCATACGCCTACTGGAACGGCGACCGCTGGAACGAGAAAAAGGCCTCGCATAAACGCCAGCGTTTTTCTGTGGACTGGAAAACGCTGCATAACGGGCTTATCTGCCCTGACCGGACGTGGCGGCAAATTGTCACGCTGGAAGATGTGGTTAATCACGGCTGGAAACACACCGATATCGACGAAATTCGTGATGAAAACACCGAAGACGAGTTCCTCAATCTCTATATGTGTGAGTTTGTCCGCGAAGGGGAATCGGCATTTAACCTGAATATCCTGATTGGCTGCGGCGTTGACGGATACGACGACTGGAAAGACTGGAAACCTTTTGCTCCCCGCCCGATGGGGAATCGTCCGGTATGGATTGGGTATGACGCAAACGGCAGCAGTGGCAACGGCGACAGCGGCGCTGTGTCCGTGGTGGTTCCTCCGTCTGTTCCTGGTGGCCGTTTTCGAACGGTGGAGACGCGACGCGTTCAGGGGCTGGAGTTTGAAGAACAGGCCAGAGTCATTGAAGAGTTCACGTGTCGCTACAACGTGGAACACATCGGCATTGATGTGACGGGCGGGAACGGGGAGGCTGTTTATCAGATAGTGAAACGGTTTTTCCCTGCCGCTATTCCGTACACCTTCACGCTGTCATCAAAACGGTCGCTGGTACTGAAAATGCTGCAAATAATGCGTGCCGGGCGGTGGGAATACGATCGCGCCGAACGCGAGCTGGTCGCGGCCTTTAACGCCGTGCGTAAGGTGAAAACACCGGGCGGCTTTATCACTTACGAAACGGACCGAGCGAGGGGGATCAGCCACGGCGACCTTGCGTGGGCAACCATGCTTGCTGTCATTAACGAACCGATTGGCGGCGAAGGAGAAAACGAGCGTTTCACGGTTATGGAGTTCTGATGAGCAGAAAAAATAAAAAAGTGCGCATGAGTTCACGCATTGATCTCGCTGATGCGCTCAGGAAAGAATCATCGCTCAGTGCATTCACATTTGATGGTCCTTATCGCCTGACCGGGCATGACCTGCTGGACAATATGTACTGTGCTGATAACGGGCGGTGGTATGAAACCCCGGTGGACTGGTACGGTCTGGCAAGAGCTGCCCGGCAAACGTCCTGGCATCAGTCTGCGCTTTATTTTAAGCGCAATGTATTGCTCGGTTGCTACATCCCGCACCCGCTGCTTTCCCGGCAGGATTTCTCGGCGCTGGCGCTGGACTGGTTTGTGTTCGGTAACGCATTCCTTGAGCTTCGAAGCAATATGCTCGGCGAACCGCTTAAATTACGGCACGCCCTGGCGAAATACATGCGACGCGGAAGCGATCTTGAATCATGGAGGTATGTGCAGGATGGCAAGGATGCGTTTCAGTTTCGCCCAGGCAAAGTGTGTCACCTGATGAATCCTGACATTAACCAGGAAATCTACGGCATGCCGGAATATCTCGGCGCATTACTCTCGGCCAGCCTGTCTCATTCGGCGGACATGTTCAGAAAACTGTATTACGACAACGGATCCCACGCCGGGTGCATCATCTACATCGGTGCCGCGCAGGTAAACCGCGAAAGCATGGACTCCCTGAAAGAAACGCTACAGGGTGCGCGTGGTGGTGGTGCGTTTAAAAACGTGCTCATTCATGCGCCCAACGGGGGCAAAGAGGGGGTGCAAATTTTGCCGTTCCAGCAGATCACCGCAAAGGATGAGTTCATGAATGTTAAGGCGGCATCCCGTGATGATGTGCTGGCTGCGCACCGCGTTCCGCCGCAACTGATGGGGGCGATGCCGGGTGAAAAAAGTGCGTTTGGTGATGTGGAGAAGGCCGCGCGGGTTTACGCAATTAACGAGCTGATGCCCGTCATGGAGGCCATGAAGCACATCAATGACTGGCTTGGCGAAGAGGTGATCCGCTTTAACCCTTACGCACTGTTAGACATCCAGCCCACATCCTGACGCGCTTCGCTTGTCTGCTGCTTCGCCGGGGCAAAAAAAAATTTATGCCCCGACTCTCCAGCTCCTGTATCAGTCAGATAATTTCACGACGCCTTCCAGTTTATCGCCACCATCGACGGTCAGACTCTTACGCAATCCCACCGCGTTGACTGCATGTTCTCGCCGCCTCAGTGCGATTTTGACGGCCTTACCTTTCACCCCATCAAATCAGAATCCCTCACGTATTTTTCACGCTCAGCGTGAGAAATACGGCCATTCTGTCGTGTCGCTGCGACATCGTTAAGGGAACGCTATTTACCCCCTGAAACGCGGGCTGTTCCCCCGTCACCTGCGCGCAGAAAAAGCGCGTTTTTTTGTGCACGCACGGATCCTTGACGGATCCAGCCGCCACGCGGGCTGGAAGGGCAAAAATTCGTTCAAAAAAATTGTGCAAATTTGTGCACTATTGTGCAGCAGGGCGATGTGCGATTATCGCCCTGGTTTGAGGGGGATCAGGTGTTATTTTTATCTGTCGTCAGTGGGCTAAACCATCCACAATTTACATCGCATGACTGATGCGTTCTGTCCTCGTGTTTCTCCTGCCACAATGCTTTTCCGCCAGCCTTTATGATGGCTCTTTCAACATCCCGCTCGTATCGCAAGGGCTGAAATACGTCATTAATGAAATATTCGCTTATGTCCGGAAGCGATACTGCAAAATTATTTGTTTGTTGCGCCGTCCTGCTATGCAGCAAAGCGGCATGCTTTAATGCGTCCTGTGCTTTCTGGAATTTAAGTGCATAGTCAGTGGCGATTTTTTCCAGTTCAGCGATTCGGTTGTCTTTGGTTTCCAGCCAATCAAGTAGCGCCAATACTTCAGGATCCCCGACATCCAACACTGTTACGCGTGATTTTTCATAATGTTCGTCAGCAAGAGTTCGGCCAATTTTGAAATCTCCATCATCACCATAACCGGAGCAGGCATAAACAACCTGTGCTCCAGATATTCGCTGAATTGACATTTCCTCGCCGCAAATAGGGCATTTCGGTACTGGCACAGGTGAATAACGTTCACGTAATGCCTGATAGTTGATTTCGCTCATTAAGTCGTTCTCCTTGTTTATGTTCTGAGGTGGAGAGCAGGGCGAACTCGCCCTGATGTTGTGTTATTCAGGAAATAACGCCCGGATATTTCCGGCCATCTGACTGGTTATCTGTGCGGTTGATACTGGCTGTGATGCGGGGCGTTCTGTCCTGGTTTGTGTCACTGATAACGCTTCATCACCAGCCCATGCAGCCAGTCGATAAGCCTCTGCCGGATTCATTTTCAGAAGTGCCAGCCCGGCCAGAAAAGCCACGCGTTGGCCGCTTTTGCGGGCTTCTGGTGTAAGGCTGTCCAGCCAGGCGCATGCTTCTCCTTCGTTCTTGACGGCGGTGGGCTTCAGATAGAAACTTATCCGTCTGGTTGGAGTCGTCATTGGTTTACTCCTTGTCCATTGCGTACAGCCCATTAACCAGAGCAAACTGTGGCACCCCGTCCGCGATGAAAGTCGCATTAACTCCGCAGGCTTCGCGGATAGCGGGTGCCACAATCTCCGCCCCTCCACCGACAACCATCACCCGCCCGTAACCCGAAAAAACCGCCAGCGCGCGGATCACGCGTTGTTTCAGTGTTTCTTCCTTTTCACGAATTACCGCCATCAGGCTGGCGTAATGCGCGTCATTGTGGATGTGCTGGCGCAGCCAGGCTTCATCATGGCGATGTTCGATAATGGTATTGGCGATGTGGTGACTGGTGCGCATACCGTTAGTGGCCATCACCGACAGTACGGCATCGGCCATCAGAGAAACGCCCACGTGTGGATCGCAAAACACCTGGCTGATACCTGCCAGTTGCCCCTGAACCTTTGCCACATCCAGCGTGGTTCCGCCCAAATCCACAATCAGCAGGGATTCAAACGGACTCATGTCAGCCAGTGCCTTAAAGCCAGCCGGAATGGATTCAGGCATAACCTGTACGTTACGGATAGTGAATGCTTCGCCGTTCTGGTACTCCACCGGGCGCATGACGTTCGCTTTTTTGCGGTTTGAAGTGGTCAACAAAAACTGGCCACCGAGTTAGAGTTTTTCCAGTATCGATTTTCCGATTCGTTTGGGGGGAACCCACCGTTATATTCGTGCGGTCTT
>NZ_MIIV01000001.1:0-15133 GCF_001743015.1 Shigella sp. FC1567 | reverse complement strand
AAAGGTTCTCAGTATGTATCGCTGGCCTACACACAGCGGCTTAAGGAAGCCGGATTACTGGCATCAACAGGAAGTACAGGCGACTCGTATGACAACGCGATGGCGGAGAGCATCAATGGTCTTTACAAAGCGGAGGTAATACACCGTAAGAGCTGGAAAAACCGTGCAGAAGTGGAACTGGCCACACTCACGTGGGTGGACTGGTATAATAATCGACGATTGCTGGAAAGGCTGGGCCACATCCCTCCGGCAGAAGCAGAAAAAGCTTATTATGCTTCCATCGGAAACGATGATCTGGCAGCCTGAGTTCACAGATAAAACACTCTCCAGGAAACCCGGGGCGGTTCATACTGCTCCTAACGATACCGTGTTATTCGCTGGAATAATCGTACCGTTGCGCGTCAACTGTACGCCGACGCCCTGCGCTGGTGAAAACGACGCGGTATTGGTGAAAATCGAGTTGCCCGCATCTGCGGTTGTGCCGGAGAGGTAATACCCCAGGTTTTGGCTTTTCGCACAATAAACGGTAAGAGGAATTGGCACTGAACCAGGGTAGTCCGGCAGAGTAACGGTGACATCACGAGCAGAAACATCGCAGCCGCCAGTAGGCACCACCACATCATTATTGGCGTAAATATTCCACACAAACTGGAAATCATCGCTGTTATAGTTGTTGGTCTGTCGCAAAATAAGCACGGCAATTAATGAGCCAGCTTTAATCGCCACCCCGCCCGCACTGCTCACAGGCGTCAAATAAAGCGCCACCGGCCACGGCTTATCCGTTCTCGAATTATAAACAACCCGCGGCGTTTCGCTGGTGGTCGGAAATGGATAGCTACTGCCACTATATTTTACGGTCCCGGAAAAATTAGATAACACGCCGCCATAAGCCGAGCCTCGTTGCAGTGTGACATAGTCTGTAATGGTTTCCGGATAATCGTTATGGCAAAAGATTTGCGTCGAAAGATCTACGACCAGGTTTTGCCCCACATTCACGACAGGCGCAAGGTTTACATAAACATTAGCGCTGCCACCGCCAATAGGGATAGCAGTACCATTGGCGGTTTTACAGGCGAATGACCAGGCATTTACCGACCAGCCCATCAGCAGTACAGCAAACAGGGTAATAACTCGTTTCATTACAATTATCTCTTCGGGTTCAGCTGTAGGTATAGGTGATGCTAATCACTGCCTGAATGGTTCCCTGAGTGGCTCCGCCATTTACCGTCAATGCTCTGACCTGTAACGGGAAGTGCGCTGATTGTGAGGAATCATCCACCTGAACTGTTTTGGTTTCGCCAGTATTCAATGTGTTGCCACTGTCATCCTGTAGCTCTAACTGGATGTTTTGCGCGGTCCCCTGGTTTTTATAATATCCGGTACTGTCGGCTGCCCCGCTGAAGCTGGCAGTGACCCTCGACGTTCCCACCGGACAATTAGTCAACTCAAGCGCAACATCATGCCAGGCCGATGCCGCCCCGGCAGACATCAGACTGAAAGAATAAAGATCGCCGAGATCAACCGTGGCATTGGTGGTGGAAACTGTGCACGGTTTGGCGACGACCTTACCGTTCACCGTGATGGTGACATCGGCTGCCTGTATTGTCGCACTTGCGAGCGCCAATATTGCCGCCAATAAATACCCACGTTTGCGCCATTTCATGAGCATCTCCAGTTACTGATATTCAAGAGTGAAGGTAGCCGTGGCATTGATATGCCCCGCAGTGACAGGCACCTGTGTCGCCATTAGCCGGGCGTAAAAATTCAACGTATTTGGTTTACCCGGCGTCAGGGTCGTCCACGAAATCGCGGACGATGGAGCATTAAGGGGTATCTGATTTTGCTGCTCATTCAGAAGCTGTATTCCCAGTCCCGAAGCCGCTGACACCGTATTTTCAAGTGCAAGCAGGTTGGCATTGTGGCTATCTGCAACGCCGGTAAACCCAACCTTTACGGCAGAAACGGCGTTACCACAGGGTGACAGCAAAATACGAAATGGAACGACAGGAGTCGTTGCGCCAATGTTGTTAAATTGCTTCGCCGCGTTTTCCATCAGATCAACAGTAAAATTGGTTGATTCAGCGGCCACACTACAGCCGTTATCTCTGACATAGTCGCGGATAGTAATCGTGCTATCCGCAGCCAAAACGCGACTTACCGCCAGCCACAAAAAAGCGCACAGAAGATAAAAAGGTTTGTTTCTCATCACGCCCCCTTAACGACATTCAGCTGATAGCTGGGTTAATAACTGCTGCTGACTCTCTGGTGGCAGTTGATAATTGGCGATACAGTGAGCATTTTCCTCTTCTCCCCATTTCACCTGAACTTTTCCCGCTAAAGGCATTCCGCTGAGGTAAACCTGACCATTATCCGCAACAATGCCGCTACTCTGGCTACTCTCTGATGTCACCATCGCCCCAAACGGCAGCGGCTTATTATTGTGGGTTAGCGTCATGAGCAGTTTTATCCCAACGCGCGCTTTAAACTCTGCTCGCACGATCGCCCCACGAGTGGGAACAACGTTAGCGACCGCGTTATCTAAATCGACGTTATCAGCCAGGGTATTGGTATCCAGCGCCACTCTGTTTTCCCGATATTCGGTGGCATAAGGCAGCACGGCATAACCGCGCCAGTCGGTACGCACCCCCGTCTGGTTTTCGACTTTTGCATCTTTTGCGCCAGGCGCTTTAACAAGTACCACCGTATCGTTTAACGGCTGCCCCAGCGTTACGCCATTGGCATGAGCCAGTACCCCACCGCTGACTCCGTAATAGAGCTGCTTAATATCATCGCTATGGCTGTAACCGATATTGGCATTGCCGTAACCACCGCGATAATTCAGCGTGGCGTAGCCTGTACTTCCGCTATTACCATCGCCTCCCCCGGCATAGCCGGTTTGCACGCTATAGCTGAGGTTGTTGTCTTCCAGCAACGTACCGTATACACCAGCCAGATTGGTCATCCGACCGTTGAGATCGTGTGACACGCTGTAGCTGGCACTGGCATGTCGCCACTGAGATTTACTGTCAGAACGCAGCCAGTGGCTGAAAGGAATATTGACGTTAAGCGCTAACATCTGATCCCGCCCTTTTTGCCAGGCGTTTTTCGTCAGGCTATAGCTGAGCGTCCAGTTGATATCTTCGAACGCAGTATTTAATCCAGCCTAGAATTGCTCATCGACATTACTCGTTCCCCAATAAGTTTGATGGCTACCACTCAAATACAGTGTTGATGTGCGCCCGAGTTGCTGAGTAACGGTGAGCTGTAATTTCCCGCGTTTGTTATAAGCGAGGTTGTAATAGTCGGTGAATTTCGGCTTAACCTGAATAACTCCATCCTGTGTTTCGATGTTGTAGCCATTCATTCGACTGTATGTTGTATCAGCGAAATTAAAATATCCGCTGGTCGAATAACGGTAACCCACTAACTGAATATTCGTGCCTGACTCATTGAGCGATTTGTTATAGAGAAAACGCACCGATTGTCCGTCATGCTGACTGTCATCGGGAAGTGTGGAATTAGCCTGCGTCATATCCACAGACAGAGCGCCCAGTGCCCCCATGTTTTTCCCGATACCGAAATTAAAAGCACGATAACGATCCGCCAGTTGCGTTCCACCATATATTGTCCAGCCAGCCGGAAGGCCGTGGAGTAATGTACTTTGGAAAAAGCGGGGTTTTTCCTGCTGCGTATTTCCACTACGGTATTCTCCTGCCGTAATGGAATAACGAGTATGCCCTTCACGTTGCAAAAGCGGGACTGACGAATAGGGTACGGTAAAAATCTGCGTGCTGCCGTCAGCCTCTTTGATCGTTACCTGCAAGTCACCACTATTACCTGCGGCATAGATATCGTTGATGGTAAAAGGCCCCGGTGGCACCGTACTATTATAAATGTCATACCCATTTTGTTTAATAGTGACCTGTGCAGTACCACGAGCAATACCGTGGATCACCGGGGCAAATCCTCTTTGGCTATCGGGTAACATATTGTCATCTGAGGCCAATTGTGCGCCGCGAAAGTTAATACCATCGAAAATATCGCCCTGGGTATAACCATCACCCAGCGTCAGCCGGGAACGTAACGGTATTATGTCTCGCTCAAGCCAGGTATTGATATGCTGCCATTTATTTTTGCTACCTGATGATCTGTCGCTACTGTTATAACTCCAGCTGGTATTGTCGCGTAAACACCACGCACCAATATTTAACCCACTCTGTAGGTTTAAATATGCATAATGGCTGTTACCCCCAATCTGATTCTGTACACTATTTCCGCTGAAATTATAATTGAGCAATCCGGCATTAATACCGGGATCCCATAACTCAGGAGGAATATAACCACGCGCGCGATTACTCATAAATGCCTGAGGGATCGTCAGGTTCAGTCGCTGCTGACCAACATCCAGATGCGCAGTAGCGTCATGGATCATTGAGGTTAATGGCACGCAGGCATCATCTGCCAGCAGATTCATACCGGAGACAGAAGCCGCATTCAGCCCCATACTGGCAAGTTGCGCGCGTGTCAGGCAGGGAACAATCCCTTGTTCACTGTCGCCCGTATTAAATGTGACATCACGCGTTGCCATATAACCATTATTCAAATAGATATCGACGCGATACGTCCCTGGCGGTAATTCTTGCCCATTTTCAAAACGCGATAAATCGGCCACAGCCTGGGGATCATCCGCTAAAAAGCGCGGATTAAAATAGAGTTCGGCAGATGACAAAGGTGCCTGTGCGGCAAAAGCACAGGCGACAACGAGCCGGACAAAAAAACCAGCCAAACGATGCTTACGAATATGCAAGCATTGTGTGTTTCGCTGGTAAAGTCTTAAATTCAGATATGACATTATTCCTCCGGTTTAAAATTACCCGGCAGTCAATTCTTTTTATTCAGGCGAGAAATTCCCCCTGCGTTATTCCATTACGCCCGTCATTTTGGGGGTAAGTGCGCCATAATCATTTATTGTTCGGTAAGTAATATTGCTTCCTGCATCAGAAGGCAATTTAACCGTGCTTTCGCCCATTGGAGGCACCAATGCATTTTCAAGAACCCGGGTTCCGGCATTCAACTCTGTTACCGTCAGATAATAGGGTGTCGGGTTAATCAGCGTCAGAGAATTCGCGCTACGACGAAATCTTAATTTTTCTGCGGCCTGATCGGGTGGCAACGCTAATTTAGCCGGGCGATAGTACAGTTTAATGCGGCTGATAATTGCGAACTGTAGCGTATTCTCAGTCAATTTTGATTTATCCATTGACGGAATCGCTTTAACATTCATCCAGAATAAACTTTCCCGGTCCTGTGGCAATTGGTTATTTGTTGCATCAAGAATACGCAAGGTATTCTCTTTTTTTCCCTTCATCGCAAACAGAGGAGGCGTCACGATAAAACGACCATCCTTTACACCATCGGCATTTTCCATCCATGATTGAATTAAATAGGTACTATTTTCATCATTATTTGTCACGGCAAGTTGCACTTGTTTTTGCCCTGCCGGATAAATTACGCGAGTCGCACCTAAGGCCACTCCCGCTTCAGCGCGTCCGGCAACCATCATTGCCATGAACATCAGGATACCTGCCAGCAAGCAGAATGTTATTTCCTGCGATTTCCTTACATTGGCGTTTTTATTACTCACTGTCCTGTTCCTGTTATCACATTATCTGCTGAACAATTACTGATAGGTTAAAGAGAACCAGGCCTGGGCATTGGCGATGCCGCCAGTAACCCAACGCCCGGTAGCACGATATTTGGCGATGAAATGTAGCGAAGTAGAGCCTGAGTAAAGCCGTTTCCAGTTTACTGGAGGACGATTAATCGGTACGAGGTTTCCTTCATCATCAAACAACGCTACGCCAATATTGGTGGCTATCCCTGGCCCCTCTCCCACGGAAAGCACATCCGGATTTTTACCATCCGCGACACCGTGAAACGCCACACCCACACGTTCACTCACCACCGTGCTACATTCCCGTAAATGAATAACAAAAGGCACCGGTGCGCTATCTTCCCCTACCGCATGAAACCGGTTACTGCTGATTTGCCCCATATTGACCGTCATTTGTTTATCACCGGCTTCAATCCGGCAAGTTTCCGCAATAATGACGCCCTGAAATTGCATATTTCCGCCGGGCAGCGTAGTATTCCATTTATTTCCGGCCAGAGCAAACATTGGCAGCAACGACGCTAATAGAAATAATCTCTTCCTTTTCATCGTTATTTTTATCGCACAAGGGTGGGCATCCCTGCCCGTAATGACGTCCCTGAACCTGGGTAGGTTATTGATACTGAACCTTGAAGGTCGCATCCGCATTAGCTGCGCCAGGGGTTGCGACACCGGTTGCATAATAACGCGCCTGGAACGGAATGGTGTTAGTACCGTTATTCAGGGTTGTTTGCTCACTGAATGTCGCACCATCCAGCGTCAGCGCAGCACCCGTTCTGTCCAGGATCTGTACACCAACGTTTGTTGCGCTACCCGCAGCTGAACTCTGCAGAGCCAGAACGTTGGTATGACCCGCATCAATCGCCGTACCTAAAAAGGCAACTGCGGCTTTAGATGCAACATTGGTATCGCAATCATTCAGCTGAATGTTAAAACCGACAGCAGAACTGGTTGCTCCTTCCTGTGCCAGCGATGCGGTACGAACCTGTCCTAACTGAACGATTTGATCAACAGAGCCTGCATCAACTGCGCAAGCGGCGTTAACAACTTCCCCTTTAAAGTGAACGGTCCCACCATTAACCGTCGTGGCAGCGGCCAGAGCCGCTGTAGAACTGAGGGACAGAGCCGACAGAACAACGATTGCCAGAGTTTTAATTTTCATGCTGCTTTCCTTTAAAAAAACTATTTCTAAATCGACATGGGCAGTCGTTCTGTACACTTTGTTTTGTCAACGAGTTTGACTGCCAACACTGCACAGTTTTCCCCCAAAAGATGAAACATTTGGGGCCATTTTGACTCATAGAGGAAAGCATCGCGCACAAACTTTTTCAGTTTATTTGTTGGCTTAATATTCTATTGTTATCTTTATTTATAGATTTTTATATTGCATGAGGTGGTTTTTGGAGAGAAGAATGAGGAAGATGCGTCGAGCCACAGAAACGTTAGCTTTACATATAGCGGAGGTGATGTGAAATTAATTTACAAGAGAAATAATTTACATATCAAACAGTTAGATGATTTTTGTCGTTTTTTAAAATTTTTATGCTTGAGAAAAAATACGTAACTTATTTATGATATGGACAATTTGGCCCCAATTGTCTTGTATTTATTTTTTAACTTTATTATCAATAAGTTAATTCAAACCTCTTCTCTTTTTAATTTTTCGTTTATGAGATTATTTCTTTCCCATAATCCGGCAAAACGAGCAGCATTACTGGCGGTATAACGTACAGTATGGCGAATATTTCGATGCCCGAGATAATCCTGAATTAAACGAGTATCTGCACCACGCTCCGCCAGTTCATAACCGCAAGCATGCCTTAACATATGAGGATGAGTCTGCGTTACGGTTCCAGCTTCAATACCGGCATCACGAATAATGCGATAGGCCTGCTGGCGAGAAAGCCGACTCCCGCGGCGAGAAATAAATATGGCGTCGGTCCGGTCAGCGCCTTTCCAGTTAGCACGTTCCAGGGTCCAGCGTTCCACAGCTTCACGCTCATCAAAACGTAACGGGTGAACGGTAGAAAATCCGTTCTTCAGTCGGCGAATATTTATTCGACCTTCATTAAGGTCAAGATCCTGATAATGCAGATCAAGCAGTTCACTAATACGCATCCCATGCCGATATGCCAACAGAATAAGACAATAATCTCTGGCTCCCGTTGCCCCGTAACAAACCGCCTGCATCATGGCCTGAACTTCTTTACCGGTAAGATAACGACGTTTACTCACAATAGTAGTACTCCTAACTGAGATATATTTGAATGAATACCTATAGGAAACCTCAATCGGTCAAAATTAGCCCAATAGATAAAAAGATAACCACACACGAAGTGATGTGGCTATCAGTCAATTACATTAAATATCATACAAAAATAAAATATCACTGATGTGACAACATCTATTTTCATTGATTTGATTCAATATAACAATAGATTGTAGTAGATTAGCTTCCAGTTGCTTAAAAAATAAAGAAAAAAGTGCGAAAACAGGAGAATTTAAGTGATGTGTAAATTTATGAATGATTTTGTTTATTTATTTTGAAGAACATAAACCATTGTATTTTGTATGGATATGGTTAACTTAATGCTTATTATGATAATTAAGAATTATACTTACAATAACATCAATTAATAAATGGTTAATCATTTTTGATATATCGTAAGAATAATGTAGTTTTTAACACCATCCCTGGTATCTCAACTATCTCTATAAAACAGCGTGACGCTGTCGTCCTCTGGCTCTATCCCAGATGCCGTAAAAACGCCCTGCATTGCTGGCGGTATACCAGACAGTATGACGAATATTGCGATGCCCAAGATAATCCTGGATAAGTCGCGTATCTATTCCCATATTCGCCAAAGCAAAACCACACGAATGGCGTAACATGTGCGGATGAATCTCCAGTGACAACCCGGCATTACCACCGGAAGTCGAGATAATATGGTAAAACTGTTGCCGAGAAAGCGGATTCCCCTTACGCGATAAAAATACCCACTCGCTCTCAGCATGCGGGTACGAAGTACGGATACTCAACCAGTTTTTTAAAGCCTGAACTTCTTTATTCAATAGCGGGGGCGTTGTTGAAAAGCCTTTTTTTAATCGATGGATATATATACACTTTGCCTTAAGATCAATATCCGAAATCCTCAATCGACAAATTTCACTCGCCCGGAAACCATGAATAAAACAAAGCAAAGTCAGACAATAATTACGTGCTGCATGAGGCCCGGTATTTGCTGCTTTAAGGAGTGATTCGATTTCACTATGGGTCAGGAAGTTCCTTTTTTTGTTATCAGCCTTATTCTTCATCGTTTTTCCCTTATAATTACAGACGCGCACTAGCTGTGCTGGGTTAGCAATAATCCAACATTTTTATCCTGATTATGTTTATAAAAGCGAACGTTTGCTTAATAACTAACGTAAGTGGACCAGTTCTTCTGAGTGAACTTAAATGGGGTAGCAACAGTTAATTATAATAACGTTGCCATACAAACGCTATGCTCTTGCATGCTATGTACCTTTATATATTTATCAATCGGATACGAATCTAATAATACCCCTCATCATTAATGCAACTAATCTTATCTATATATCATGTGATATGTTCTGTAACAAGTAAAATCAGCATAAAAAATTCAGCAAAATTTAATATTCGTTCAACTAGCCGTCTCACATATGACATTATTAGTCAACTCCATTTGCCACAAAATGGCTATTTCATGGAACGCAGTAATTTCTTAGTGGCTATTATCATGCTAATTCTTAGGTCCCTAGCGATTATTCCTGGCTGATTCGTCAGCTTACGCCATGAGATTGTTACATTCCTTTTTATCCTGGAGATATGGGGGAACGCAGGAGATGATTTTTTCATCTACATTCGTTGGTAAATATAGCTTTGGTCACTACGACTTAAACCTTCCTCAATCACAGCCATTCGCCGGGCGATACGGCAAACAAACTAAGTGAAACATCATCCTGAAAACACCAACATCAACAAGCCTCTCCAGATCGACTTCAGAAGTGACCAGTTACAAGCCACAAACCAGGAAACATATTTCATGATGAGAATTATGCTCAGCCTGATGGCGGGTAAACACTGATTTTCACCAAGCTCACTGAGTTAGCTTGCAAAGCTTCCCTTGTTTAGACTCCAAATAAATTATTTATAAAACAAACATTTAAACAAAGATCTTTAGTTTTTGAAGACCACCGCAAGTGTTCGTCTGGCTTCACATGGCATCTTCCTCTTAGAAAAAGATCGACATATTTTGTGACACGAATTGCAAATCTGGTTTTGTTGTATGGATTGCGTGATTTTTGATCTGGTATAACAGGTATAAAGGTGCACCAAGATAGTCAATGAGACAGGGCATCTCGCAATCTATGGCAAACATCACTTCAGTTCTTTCTCATCGGGTGATGAAAACGCACTTCAGTCTGAAAGGAATATGAAAATGAGATCAACAGACACTCTATTTTATGACTCTGGGTAAAATGGATTGAGTAAGTGATATAGCTTACGAAAATTCAAATCAATTAAACATCAGAAGAGATTTTATACTCAGGTATTTAATCTGGATCTCTGTTTATTTAAATAATGTGAAAAGAGATTTTTCACAGGAGACCTTATACAAAAAAATATAAAATACAGCTACCGGTTGCCAAAGACACTATAAGCCTGGCAAAAAATATTACACAACATAAATGCTAATTGTTTATGCGGGCTTTGTATTGCTTTCTGTATCCTACAAATGAGTGAAATTTATGAAAAAGGCTAAAATACTTTCTGGCGTATTATTACTGTGCTTTTCGTCCCCATTAATTTCTCAGGCTGCGACACTGGACGTACGTGGTGGATATCGTAGTGGAAGCCACGCCTATGAGACTCGACTCAAAGTCAGTGAGGGATGGCAAAATGGATGGTGGGCAAGCATGGAAAGTAATACCTGGAATACCATTCATGATAATAAAAAGGAAAATGCCGCACTCAATGATGTTCAGGTTGAAGTTAATTACGCGATTAAACTTGATGATCAATGGACGGTGCGCCCGGGAATGTTAACGCATTTTAGCAGCAACGGCACACGCTACGGACCCTACGTAAAACTGTCCTGGGACGCGACAAAAGATCTTAATTTTGGCATTCGCTATCGTTACGACTGGAAAGCTTACCGACAACAAGACTTATCCAGTGATATGTCTCGTGATAACGTTCATCGTTGGGATGGATATGTCACTTACCATATTAATAGTGATTTCACCTTCGCATGGCAAACGACGCTATACAGCAAACAGAACGATTATCGCTATGCAAACCATAAGAAATGGGCGACGGAAAATGCATTTGTTCTACAATACCATATGACGCCCGATATTACGCCATACATAGAATATGACTACCTTGACCGTCAGGGTGTTTACAACGGCAGAGATAATTTATCGGAAAACAGTTATCGCATTGGTGTGTCATTTAAACTGTAGTAGACAGGAGACAGTCACAATGAATAAAACAATAACGGCGCTTGCTATCATGATGGCTTCATTTGCCGCAAACGCGTCTGTATTACCGGAAACTCCTGTGCCATTTAAAAGTGGTACCGGAGCAATTGATAACGACACTGTCTACATTGGTTTAGGTAGCGCAGGTACGGCATGGTACAAGCTGGATACACAGGCCAAAGATAAAAAATGGACAGCGTTAGCTGCATTCCCTGGTGGACCAAGAGATCAAGCAACCTCTGCATTTATTGATGGCAATCTGTATGTGTTTGGCGGCATTGGCAAAAACAGAGAGGGCTTGACTCAGGTATTTAATGACGTACACAAATACAACCCCAAAACCAATAGCTGGGTTAAATTGATGTCGCACGCACCGATGGGCATGGCGGGTCATGTGACTTTTGTACACAACGGCAAGGCTTATGTTACTGGCGGTGTTAACCAGAATATCTTCAATGGCTATTTTGAAGATCTCAACGAGGCTGGAAAAGATTCAACCGCTGTAGATAAAATCAATGCCTACTATTTTGACAAAAAAGCAGAAGATTATTTCTTCAATAAGTTTCTGTTGTCTTTTGATCCCTCAACACAGCAATGGAGTTACGCTGGCGAATCGCCCTGGTACGGAACGGCTGGTGCGGCGGTTGTGAATAAAGGTGATAAAACCTGGCTTATTAATGGCGAAGCAAACCCGGATTGCGAACGGATGCCGTATTTGAACTTGATTTCACCGGTAATAATTTAAAATGGAATAAGCTTGCTCCCGTCTCATCACCAGATGGCGTCGCTGGCGGTTTTGCGGGGATAAGCAATGATTCTCTTATATTTGCCGGAGGGGCCGGATTCAAAGGTTCACGAGAAAATTACCAGCACGGAAAGAACTATGCGCATGAAGGCCTGAAAAAATCATATAGCACTGATATTCATCTTTGGCATAACGGGAAATGGGATAAATCGGGTGAATTATCGCAAGGTCGGGCCTACGGAGTATCATTGCCCTGGAATAATAGTCTATTGATTATTGGCGGTGAAACTGCAGGCGGCAAAGCGGTGACGGATTCAGTTTTGATCTCTGTGAAGGATAATAAAGTCACAGTACAAAACTAACGCTTCAGGGCCCCAGTAAAGGGGCCCTGCTATCAATTTATCATTTCAATTACGCGAAAATTATATGGACGCAATAATATCGCCCGATTATTACTATGTTCTTACCATTGCTGGTCAGTCTAATGCTATGGCGTATGGCGAAGGACTGCCATTACCGGCCAGGGAAGATGCGCCTCATCCCAGAATTAAACAATTAGCGAGATTTGCGCATACGCATCCCGGAGGCCCGTCATGTCACTTTAACGACATTATTCCACTAACTCACTGCCCACACGATGTTCAGGATATGCAGGGTTATCACCATCCTCTGGCAACGAATCATCAAACACAGTACGGCACCGTTGGCCAGGCACTGCATATTGCACGGAAATTACTGTCCTTTATTCCTGATAACGCAGGGGTTCTCATCGTTCCGTGTTGCCGTGGCGGATCGGCTTTTACCGCGGGCAGCGAAGGGACATATTCAGAACGGCACGGAGCCAGCCATGATGCTTGTCGTTGGGGAACGGATACTCCGCTATACCAGGATTTAGTCAGCAGAACGCGAGCCGCACTGGCAAAAAATCCGCAGAACAAATTCCTCGGCGTATGCTGGATGCAAGGCGAATTTGACTTAATGACCAGTGACTACGCGTCACACCCTCAACACTTTAATCATATGGTTGAAGCCTTTCGTAGGGATCTAAAACAATACCATTCTCAGCTTAATAATATTACTGACGCGCCGTGGTTTTGCGGCGATACCACCTGGTACTGGAAAGAAAATTTCCCTCATGCGTATGAAGCTATTTATGGCAATTATCAAAATAATGTTTTAGCTAATATTATTTTCGTCGACTTCCAGCAACAAGGTGAAAGAGGACTGACGAACGCGCCTGATGAAGACCCGGACGATTTAATCATGGGATATTACGGTTCAGCGTACCGCTCACCGGAGAACTGGACGACGGCACTGCGAAGCAGTCATTTCAGCGCGGCAGCCCGTCGGGGGATTATTTCTGACAGGTTTGTAGAAGCAATTTTGCAGTTTTGGCGCGGAAAGTGAGCGTTCATTAATTTGATTTATTCGCATCCATCAACGCTTTTAACTCCTCCGGCGTAAACGGTGGTTTGCGTCGGTGCAACATCGCATGGCAATTAGGGCACACAAGCAGCAAAAAAACAAATGAGATCAAGGTAATATATCTTCACTTGCAGGCTTGAACAGCAGAAAATTTGCGAGCATGATCGCAATTATTTCACTGCTAGGGATATCAATGGCTTCCAGTAAATCGCTACAGCAGGCAATTGCCAATATAAAAATCTGGCATAAGGGTGAACAGCGCGCACCGCATAAACCATTGTTATTGCTATACGTATTAGCGGGATACCTGAATGGACATCCACGCCTTTTCGATTATGGATCGGAAATCTACGAACCTCTGCACAGTTTACTGGAACGTTTTGGGCCACAGCGTTCACAGTACCGACCTGATATGCCGTTCTGGCGATTACAAGGCGACGGATTCTGGCAATTACACAATGCCGAGCTTTGCTCAACAGCAGGGAGCAGCCGACAACCGCCAGTGAAGGAACTGAACGAATACCACGTTGCAGGCGGTTTCGATGAACAGCACTACGCCCTGGTAACCGGCAATAAAAAACTCATCAATACTCTAGCGCAACAGATACTCGAAGCGCACTTCACCGAGAGTATTCAGGAAGAAATTGCTGACGAGCTGGGTTTTGATCTCCAGCAAATCCGTAAACAGCGCGACCCGTTATTTCGCAAAAATGTATTACGCGCTTATAACTACCAGTGCGCGATATGTGGCTTTAATATGCGCCACGACGACACCACCGTCGCGCTGGAAGCGGCGCATATAAAATGGAAACAGCACGGCGGTCCTTGTGAAATTCCTAATGGCCTGGCGCTTTGCGCAATTCACCATAAAGCCTTTGATAAAGGATCGATTGGCCTGGACGAAAATATGCGGGTACTGGTATCAGATGCAGTAAACGGCGGAGGGAGCGTTGAGAGATTATTCTGGGATTTTGACGGGAAAATTATTGCGTTGCCGCAGGTGCGTAAAAATTACCCTTATGAGGGGTTTGTGGAGTGGCATCGGAATGAGGTTTTTAGGGGGTGAGGTTGATAACTATCGCAGTATGTTCAATATTGCTGACATAATCAGTGCAGGATCTTGCCGCTAGTTTACAACTCGCCTTCGATAGCGGCGCAAAACGAGTTCTGTTGCCGATATCCTGGGCTATGGATATTCCAACAGTTCCGGCAGAGTTGTTTACCAAGTTTCAGGTAAGTTTTTACTCAGAACCGGTTGATGCGGTTTATAAGGCGCTGGATGTGAATTAACACATTCCTCAGCTTATTTACAAAAGGATTATTCCCATTTGATATAATATCAGTGCCAATTTACTTTTTTCAATGGAATATATCTCGGCTAAATAACAATAAAACTTATCGCTAATGGATTAAATAAACAATTTTCTAATTCATTTCACGGTAATGACTCCAACTTACTGATAGTGTTTTATGTTCAGATAATGCCCGATGACCTTGTCATGCAGCTCTACCGATTTTGAGAACGACAGTGACTTCCGTCCCAGCCTTGCCAGATGTTGTCTCAGATTCAGATTATGTCGCTCAATGCGCTGAGTGTAACGCTTGCTGATAACGTGCAGCTTTCCCTTCAGGCGTGATTCATACAGCGGCCAGCCATCCGTCATCCATACCACGACCTCAAAGGCCGACAGCAGGCTCAGAAGACGCTCCAGTGTGGCCAGAGTGCGTTCACCGAAGACGTGCGCCACAACCGTCCTCCGTATCCTGTCATACGCGTAAAACAGCCA
>NZ_MIIV01000182.1:0-3612 GCF_001743015.1 Shigella sp. FC1567 | reverse complement strand
CGAACTCCGCCTTCGCAAAATAAGCGGAAGCCTGGCGAAGGATATCGTTACTGCGGCGCAGTTCACGATTTTCACGTTCCAGCTCTTTCAGACGCTGACGTTCAGCGGTGGTGAGCCCGCCATCACCGCCTCCGGTATCCCGCTCATGCTGGCGTACCCAGACACGCAGAGTCTCCGGTGTACAGCCAATCTTTGGGGCAATGGAACAAATTGCCGCCCACTGTGAGTCATATTCGCCCTGACTTTCCAGAACCATACGAATCGCCCTCTGACGGACTTCGGGGGAAAAACGAGTATTTTTAGTCATCCTGTTTACCTCTTTCTCAGGGAGTTTAGTCTCCAGGATTCCCGGGGCGGTTCAACAGGGGCTGATCAGCAGTCACCGGAACATCGTAGCTGACGCCTTCACGTTGCTCAGTTGTCCAACCCCGGAAACGGGAAAAAGCAAGTTTTCCTCGCTCCCGGCGTTTCCATAACTGAAAACCATACTATTTCACAGTTTAAATCACATTAAACGACAGTAATCCCCGTTGATTTGTGCGCCAACACAGATCTTCGCCACAATTCTCAAGTCGCTGATTTCAAAAAACTGTAGTATCCTCTGCGAAACGATCCCTGTTTGAGTATTGAGGAGGCGAGATGTCGCAGACAGAAAATGCAGTGACTTCCTCATTGAGTCAAAAGCGGTTTGTGCGCAGAGGTAAGCCTATGACTGACTCTGAGAAACAAATGGCCGCTGTTGCAAGAAAACGTCTTACACACAAAGAGATAAAAGTTTTTGTCAAAAATCCTCTGAAAGATCTCATGGTTGAGTACTGCGAGAGAGAGGGGATAACACAGGCTCAGTTCGTTGAGAAAATCATCAAAGATGAACTGCAGAGACTGGATATACTAAAGTAAAGACTTTACTTTGTGGCGTAGCATGCTAGATTACTGATCGTTTAAGGAATTTTATGGCTGGCCACGCCATAAGGTGGCAGGGAACTGGTTCTGATGTAGATGTACAGGAGCCAGAAAAGCAAAAACCCCGATAATCTTCTTTAACTTTGGCGAGTCAGAAAGATTACCGGGGCCCACTTAAACCGTATAGCCAACAATCAAGCTATGCGGGGAGTATAGTTATATGCCCGGAAAAGTTCAAGACTTCTTTCTGTGCTCGCTCCTTCTGCGCATTGTAAGTGCAGGATGGTGTGACTGATCTTCAACAAACTTATTACCGCCAGGTAAAGAACCCGAATCCGGTGTTCACACCCCGTGAAGGTGCCCGGACGCTTCCGTTCTGCGGGAAACTGATGGAAAAGGCGGTGGGCTTCACCTCCCGTTTTGATTTCGCCATTCATGTGGCACATGCCCGTTCGCTTGGTCTGCGTCGGCGCATGCCACCGGTACTACGTCGCCGGGCCATTGATGCGCTGCTGCAGGGGCTGTGTTTTCACTATGACCCACTGGCCAACCGCGTCCAGTGTTCCATCACCACGCTGGCCATTGAGTGCGGACTGGCGACGGAGTCTGCTGCCGGAAAACTCTCCATCACCCGGGCCACCCGGGCCCTGACGTTCCTTGCAGAGCTGGGACTGATTACCTACCAGACGGAATATGACCCGCTTATCGGGTGCTACATTCCGACCGATATCACGTTCACATCTGCACTGTTTGCTGCCCTCGATGTATCAGAGGAGGCAGTGGCCGCCGCGCGCCGCAGTCGTGTGGAATGGGAAAACAGACAGCGCAAAAAGCAGGGGCTGGATACCCTGGGTATGGATGAACTGATGGCGAAAGCCTGGCGTTTTGTTCGTGAGCGTTTCCGCAGTTACCAGACAGAGCTTAAGTCCCGTGGAATGAAGCGTGCCCGTGCGCGTCGTGATGCGGACAGGCAGCGTCAGGATATTGTCACCCTGGTGAAACGGCAACTGACGCGTGAAATCTCGGAAGGGCGCTTCACTGCCAGTCGTGAGGCGGTAAAACGTGAAGTGGAGCGTCGTGTGAAGGAGCGCATGATTCTGTCACGTAACCGTAATTACAGCCGGCTGGCCACAGCTTCCCCCTGAAAGTGACCTCCTCAGAATAATCCGGCACGCGCCGGAGGCATTCGCACGCCTGAAGCCCGCCAGTGCACAAAAAATCAGCGCTACATACAAAAAACAACCTCATCATCCACCTTCTGGTGCATCCGGTCCCCCCTGTTTTTGATACAAAACACGCCTCACAGACGGGGAATTTTGCTTATCCACATTAAACTGCAAGGGACTTCACCATAAGGTTACAACCGTTCACGTCATAAAGCGCCAGCCGTCAGCCCTACAGGGTGCAATGTATCTTTTAAACACCTGTTTATATCTCCTTTAAACTACTTAATTACATTCATTTAAAAAGAAAACCTGTTCACTGCCTGTCCTGTGGACAGACAGATATGCACCTCCCACCACAAGCGGCGGGCCCCGACCGAAGCCGGTTTAGTTACAACATGCAAACATAAACCCCTAAAAAACCCAAGTCCGACGCAGAACTGAAACCACAAAGCCCCTCCCTCATAACTGAAAAGCGGCCCCGCCCCGGCCCGAAGGGCGGAACAGAGTCGCTTTTAATTATGAATGTTGTAACTATATTATCATCGCTGTCAGTCCTCTGGCTGGACGTATCGAGTACACGCTCGTAAGCGGCCCTCACGGCCCTCACGGCCCGCTAACGCGGAGATACGCCCCGACTGCGGGTAAACCCTTGTCGGGCTCCGACCGCGCACAGAAGCTCTGTCATAGCTGAAAACGGGTATGGCTTGGCAGCTACCATGTTCTGTCAAGAAAAATCGCTTGAACTCCGACGTACAGCCCCCTAAGTACTGCCAGCAAGCTGTCAGCACTAAGTCCCCGATACAGCGCGGCATAGCCGCGCTAACGGGGTTAAAAGGGCTTACCTATACTTCATCATCGCTGAAAGCCCGCATGGCCTCGCAGGGCAGAGATGGGATAGGTGAAACCTATCAATACGTACCGGCTTACGCCGGGCTTCGGCGGTGTTACTCCTGTACCATATGTAACTACATCATGCCGCCTTACATGCGCTACGCGCATATGAAGACAAATAGCCCACATCAAACGGTTTTTAGGTCTTCAGTACGCCATAGCACCAGTGCACGAGTTTTCTCATCAGCGCACCAATGGCACACATTTTGGCCTTACCTCTCAGGCATAATCGCTCATACATCGCTTTCATCAATGGGTTAAATCTCAGACCACACAACGAAGCCAGATACAGTTTCGCCCGGATTTCCGGCGGACCAATTTTTGACAGTTTCGGACACCCTCTGACCGAGGTGCCGGAATATTTTTCAACGGGAACGACACCTAAAAATGCAGCCGCCTGTTCACGTATAGGAAATTGAAAAACCAGACGATACCGCTGTCCACGCCTTATGCCACGTGAGCTTTTCTGCTTTTCCCTCCACTCCGGTGTTTTCTCTCTCTGCATGGTCGATTCTTATACCGCAACAGGCTGTTTTTTATACTTGCACCGATTCCCGGGCACACTTAGCCTGTGTCAGGCCGGCATATACCTCAGCAGACTGATATCCCGCGCGTTTTTCTTCAGCCCCTCCACATTCAGTCCCGCGATGGC